>JAUVLS010000251.1 GCA_030600625.1 Bacteroidales bacterium | reverse complement strand
TTGTTTCAATTTTTATATTTCTTTTGATTTTATTTAGTCAAATAAAAAGAATACGTAAAAGGAATTCTCTTCTGGCCTATCAAAAAAAGCAAATAACAGATAGCATTGAATATGCAAGCCGGATTCAAACTGCTATTTTGCCTCCCGGAGATTTTATTTCAAAATTAATTCCTGATCATTTTATTTTATACAAACCACGCGATATTGTTAGTGGCGATTTTTACTGGATAACTCATAAGGATAATAAAATTATTGTTGCTGCTGTGGATTGTACCGGGCATGGTGTACCGGGAGCGTTTATGAGTATGTTGGGCTTTGCTTTTCTTAACGAAATTGTAAATAAAAAAACCGAGCTAAAAGCCAATTCAATCTTAAACCAGTTAAGAGATTATGTAAAAGACTCATTGCATCAGACAGGTAAAGAAGATGAAGCAAAAGACGGAATGGATATTGCCTTATGTATAATCGATCCCAATAAACAGAAGTTACAATATTCCGGTGCTTACAATCCTCTGTACTTAATACGAGGCGAGGATTTTATTTCATTAAAAGCTGACAGAATGCCAATTGGGATTCACATTATAGAAAAGGGATCGTTTACAAATCATGAAATTGACATACAAAAGGGAGATATCATTTACATATTTACAGATGGGTATATAGATCAGTTCGGTGGCCCTAATTCGCGCAAATTTAAATTAGTACCATTTAAAGAAATGTTGATTTCAATTAAAGATAAATCAATGACCGAACAAAAGGAAATATTGAACACCGAGTTTGCTAAGTGGAAGGGCGATCACGATCAAATAGATGATGTTTTAGTAATGGGAATTAAAATTTAAATCCAATGATTTAGTATATTTAAAGATTCAAATTGATATATTCATAGTAAAAAACAAATTAATATGAGACTTCTTTTAATAAGTAATTCGACAAATGCTGGTGAGGCTTATCTTGATTATCCTAAACACGAGATAAAAAAGTTTTTAGGAGATGGAGTAAAAAAAGTGCTGTTTATTCCTTATGCAGCAGTAACTTTTTCTTTTGATGATTATCAGAAAAAAGTTCAGGAACGATTTTCTGAAATTGGATACGAGGTTGATTCGCTTCATCTTTATGATCATGGTAAGAAAAGGAAGGCATTAAAAGATGCAGAAGCTATTGTTATTGGTGGAGGTAATACTTTTAATTTGTTAAAACTTTTACAACAACAAGATTTACTTGAAACTATTCGTTACGAATGTTTTAAAGGCAAACCTTATGTAGGCTGGAGTGCAGGTTCAAATGTTACCTGTCCAACTATTTGTACAACCAACGATATGCCTATTGTTGAGCCGGATAGCTTTCACGCAATAAATCTTATTCGCTTCCAGATTAATCCACATTATTTAGATGCCAACCCTGAAGGACATGCGGGCGAAACAAGAGAACAAAGACTGGAAGAATACCTGGTGGCGAATCCGTTCACTTATGTAGTAGGTTTACGCGAAGGAACAATGTTAATAATAGACAATGCTGAGATTAATTTAATTGGTCCAAGAAAAGTAAGAATCTTTAAACAAGGGGATCAACCAAAAGAACTTGGTCCTGATGATGATTTTGACTTTTTGTTTGAATAAAATACAATGTTATGATGAAAAAAACTGCTCTCCCGGATAATTATCGGGATGGGCAGTTTTTTTATGCATCAAAACGAAAAAAATATCGTCTATAATTGAAAATCAATTATTGATTTGTAACTTTTGGTTTTTTAAATGTGTCTTATCCGAAACATAATTATATAGCGATGATAAAAAATTTCTTTTTAACAGCATTTAGAAATTTCTTTAAAAATTGAACGTACTCAGCAATGAAAAGTCCTGCAGAAACCTTGAGATGTGAATAAGCTTGATAATAACACTATGCACCAATAAAGAAAACCGGAAATAGGATATTAAATGAAAAAAATTAAAACACTCGCAATCTTGATGTTTATTACAAGTTCGTACTTACTTGGACAAATTACTTTTGATTATTCAGGAGTAGAATTAGTTTTAGAACATTTTACAAATAATCAAGACAATGCAGAAAAAATAGTTAATAATCAGGGTTATCAACACATTTTACTTCATAGTAAGAAGTACTCTTCTAATCCTATTACAGAAAACAATTTACGAAACTCATTGCATGAGAAAAATGAAGGATTTGATTTTTCAAACATAAAGGAACGAAAAGATGAGTATATTCAAATTATAAAATATTTAAAAGAAAACGAGCAAGAAATCATTAATGAGTATGCGAAATTATGCTTAAAATATCTTCCTGATGATTATAAACAAAAAGCAACTATTTATTATGTTATTGGCGGATATAATGGAATTGCATTTAACGATAAAATATGTATGAATATTGATTATGAACAATTTAGAAAAAACTATAATGAACTAAAATTATATATTGCTCACGAGTTATTTCACATCGGATTTGAGAAATATCATCCGCTACCTGATATTTTTAAAGCCAAAACAGTTAAGGATTTAAAAGAAATTGTTTTATCGCTGACAATGAACGAAGGATTGGCAACATTAACACCATATCATAAACGAATAGAAATGAACGAAATTTCTGATTCTGATTATAAGATTTTACTTGATACAACAGCATTAAATGAAAAGATAAACCAGTTTAATTCAGTAATTAAATATTTAGATGGAAATATTGATAAGAAATTGACAAATGAAATTTTAGGAAATGTGTTAGGGCAGTGTTCTGGTGATAGACTTTTTTATATAGTTGGTTGTTATATAGGCCTGAGAATTGAAGAAAAATATGGTTCAGATAAAATACAAAAATTAGTCAGGGATAATCCGGAAAAATATTTTGAAACATATTATCAATTGATGAAGAAAAAACAATAGGTGCATAATAATGTATATAAAGGTTTTAGTGGCATATTGAAAGTAAATGCAAATAAGGACTAAATAGAACGGAAAGTGCTATAAAAACCATTACAGGGCATAGCCAGCTCGTTGTATGTAATGCAAAACAGAGCTTATGAATACTATAATATTGCTAACGATTATTGGGATAATTCTTTGTATCCCGGGTTTTTTGAGACAAAATGATTCAAGAAAATATTTACTTTTCTTTATTGTATTTTTCTTCATAGACCAGTTTTTAACAAGAAATATTTGTTTTCCTGAATTTTTAATAATCGGAACAACATGGAACTGGACAGGAAAAATAGCAAGCACATTATTTTCCTTGATGCTTATATTGATATTAAGAAGAAAATTT
>JAUVLS010000147.1 GCA_030600625.1 Bacteroidales bacterium | reverse complement strand
TTAATTGAAAATACATTAACAAGCTTGAGTGGATTACTTGCAGATGTTTTTAACGGCGATGATGTAAATCAGCTTAAGAATGAATTTCCTGAAAAGATTCAAATTGAAGATGTTGGAATACAATTAAAAGCTGTTGCTGTTTATTTAAATAGCAAAGAGTTTGAAGTACCATGCGTAGAAATTTCAATTGACTTAATACAAGAAAAAACACAATACGAGATTGGAACATATTCGCTTATATTTGATGAGAATTGTGAACAAATTGATGAAATTTTAATTATCAATTAATGTTACATGAAGACTAAATATATTCTTCTAATAACGTTACTATTTAATTATAACAATCTAAAATCACAGGTTTTTAAAGTTGATACTTCTGTCCGCCCTGCAGAAATTGTTAATGATTATTTTCTAAGTAAAAATCATGATGGTATTAAGATTAAAAATATTACTTATTCTGGATTAAAAAATTCCTTAGGATTATTTTACTATAACAGTAAAAAACAACGAGATTTACCATTAAAAGGAATAGTTCTTAGCACTGGAAACGTGATTGATGCTTTAGGACCTAATGATTTTACAGCTTCAACAGAGAATTACTGCTTGGGAGATATGGATCTTCAATCAGTAGTAAATTCAAAAACATTTGATGCAGCTATTCTCGAATTTGATTTTATTTCATTAACAGATAGTATCAGCTTTGTATTTCAGTTTGCATCTGAAGAATACCCCGAATATGTAAAAAAGGGTGTTAGTGATATATTTGGTTTTTTCATAACAGACCTAAGCACAAATAATAAAAAGAATATTGCAATTCTTCCAAATAATAATGTTCCGATAACAATTGATTTAATTAATAATTTTGTTAATTCCGATTACTATATTAGCAATAATTCATTAGAATATAGATTTAAAGGGAATTTGGATGCAGATGAACGCTTTTACGAAAACAACTATTTATTTCAATTTGATGGATATACAAAACCAATTTTTTCCGGATTAAAATTAGAACCATTTAAATGGTATCATTTTAAAATTGCAATTGCAGATGTTGGCGACAGAAAATTTGACTCATGGATATTTCTTAAAGGAAATTCCTTTGTTAGTAATGGCAACATAATTAATCCCGATATTGATGGTTTAAAAGAATATTTTAAGTTATTTAATAATGATAGTTTAATAATTAAAACTATTGATAATAAAATACATATACTGCTACCTCTTTATTTCAACTTTAATTCATCTGAGATTCATAATACATCATATATAATCATAAATTATATAAAAGACATTATACATTATTCTGATTATCAACTTATAATAGATGGTTATGCAGATGAAACCGGGGATGATGAATACAACCTAAAGCTTTCTCAAGACAGAGCTGATAATGTCAAAAAATATTTCATTGATAATGGAATTAATGAAAATAGATTGCAGGCTTTTGGTAAAGGCGAAATTAAATCAGGCGATGAATTAGATAAATCCAGGAAAGTGGAATTTATATTATATTAAAAGGCTCCAATCCCGATAACTATCCTTTCATTTATCTCGCATTTTTAAATGCTAATTCCAGTTTTTTGGTAAGTCTTTTCAGTACTTCTTCTTCTGTTCCAATTCCATCTATATTGTATATGTTTTTTTGTTTTTCATAATAGTCTAAAACAGGTTTTGTCCTGTTTTGGAAGTTTTCAAGTCGGCGTATAATCACATCAGTATTCATATCATAATATCTGCTCTTTTTAGTTTTACTACGTGCACTTAGTCGTTTTATTGATTCCAGTGTCGGAACATCTAAATTAAATACACAGGAAACCGATGAATTTAGCTTACGTAATAAACCATCGAGTATATATGCCTGAACAATGGTTCTTGGAAATCCTTTAAAGAAAAATCCATTTGCATCAGGATGCGTTTGAATTTGTTTTTCAATAAGTTTAATTGCAAATTCATCAGGTACAATATCACCTTTCTCTACGTATTTTTTTGCAGCCAACCCCATTTCAGTTCCTTTTTCAATTTCCCTGCGTAAAAGCGATCCTGTCGAAATATATACCAGATCATATTTATCTGCCAATAATTTACCCTGAGTTCCTTTCCCTGATCCGGGAGGGCCGAAAAGAACTACATTAAGCCATGTTTTTGTAAGCGATTGTTCAACAACATTTGTTATTCGTTCAAAAATATCATCAACACTTCCCACTCCGTTAACACTATATTTAATTCCTTTTTCTTTATAAAAATCTGCTACCGGAATAGTTTTATTTTTATATTCCATTAATCTGTTTTCAATTACTTTAGTAGTATCGTCTATTCTCTTTTCTTTTTTAGCTCTTTCAAGCATTCTTTTCATTAAAATATCTTGAGGAACTTCCAAACGAACCATGCAATTTAAAGATGTATTTAGTTTAAGTAACAATCCTTCCAGAATATAAGCCTGAACAATAGTACGGGGAAAACCATCGAATAGGAAACCATTTACTTCTGTATTTGTTTTAATTTTTTTCTCGATTATCTGAACAATGATTTCGTCAGACACTAACCCACCTTTTTCGATGACACTTTTTGCCTGCATACCAAGTTTTGATCCTGCAGTTATTTCTTCTCTTAAAATATCACCTGTAGATATATAGGCTAAGTTGTATTTCTCAATCAGTTTACGTGACTGAGTTCCTTTTCCTGCCCCCGGAGGGCCAAATAATGCGATATTATACATTCAGTTATAATTTTAGAGGTTAACTTTTGTCCAAAAGCTAAAATAAGGTTTATTGCTTAATTACACAATAAAAATTGGTATTTAGAAAAGAAAAAAACCTGCAGATTGATCTACAGGTTTTTATGTATATAAATAGAAGGGATTTCTAAACAACTGTCAAATACGCGTATGCGTATGAAAATCGTCCACTTTCCGGTACCATTAATAAAATCTTTTCACCTTTTTTTAGATTCCCTGAATGGAATAATTCCTCTAATATTATATAAATAGATGCGGAACCTACATTCCCTACTTTTGTCAGGTTTGTAAACCACTTTTCTTCAGAAATCTCTATTCCCTGAACTTTTAATTCATCATACAATTTTTGTTTAAAATACATTGATGAAATATGTGGTAAAAAGTAATCGACATCAGTAAAACTATTAATGTTTCTTTTGTTTAAAGCTGCTGCTAATGGAGTAATACAGCGGTTTACAACGTATTTGCCCAGTAATTTAACATCTTGTTTTACCGAAAAAACAGACTTTTCTAACCATAATTCAGGATCAAATTCTTTCCATCCTTTAAGACTTCCGTCTTCATTTTTTTCAGAACCGGCATACATACATGCATCTAATTCATTAGCATACGAAATAGTTTCAATCCATTCAATTTTTAATGAAATACCTTCTGAATTCGGATTATTTTCAAGTAGCATAGCTCCTGCACCATCTGATAACATCCAGCGTAGAAAATCCTTTTCAAATGCTAATATCGGTTTTTCTTCAAGATGATTTGTGCTATTCATTTCTTTATTAAACTTGTCGGCACGCAGTAAAGTTGAAATTACTTCCGAGCCGGTAGATACAGCATTTCTTGACTGTCCTGATAAAACTGACAAATAAGCATATTTTAATGCATGCATACCTGCACAACAAACTCCTGAAGGAGATATGATTTCAAGCGGTTTATTGCCTAGTTTTCCATGAACCATCGAGGTATGCGAAGGTAATAACTGATCGGCCAATGATGTTCCACACGATAATACTTCAATATCTTTTATCGAGAAATTTTTATTTTCAAGATTTTTAATTGCGTTTGCTGTTAAATCAGCATTGGAATATTTTACATTTCCTTCCTGATCAATTACATAATACCTGTTTTTTATACCGTTTTGTCTGAGAATAATATTTTTTGATCTGGAAGGTGTTCCGTTAACTAATCCCAAAATTGACTCCATACCATCATTGGATACAGGTTTGTTGGGTAAAAATTTAGCAATATTGTTAATATATACCTGGTTTGGCATTTTTATACGTTCTTATAAATTTGACATTAATTTTACTTGAGAAAAATATTTAACTTCTTCACGACTCTTTCTTATTCTAAAAGGCGCAAAAATAAGAAAAAATACATATTTAAGTGGCGCAATTACTAAAATTGCAAAAGGAAAATAATTGGCGAATATTTTAACTCTTATTTTTCTGGATGGATCACCTGCTCCTCCTTTTTTCAAAATAAAATTTGCCCAGATTTTAAATACACGCTTAAAAGCTGTTTTTTCTGTAGACAATAAATATGGATTAATTTTTACGGCTTTATGTTCCAGCAACTTATCCTGCAGATTTTCTAATGTTTTATTATCAAAGTGATTTTTAATTATTTCTCCAAATTTTTCTGATTCATCAATATCTTTCTGAGAAATTCCCGGTTTTGGGAAAAATCCTAAAAAACGATCTTTTTTCCCGGTAAATAAAAAGTAAGATATGGTAACAATTCCCGTTAAATTTTCTGCTCTGTCTCGTAAAACGATATTTCCGATTAGCCTGCCACCATTTTCTGCAATTTTATTTTTTACATATTCCTGTGCTAAAATCCACATATTCCTGACACCTAATAAGGTCATAACAGGTTTATCCTTAAAAATCCTTTTTGCCTGATCAGAAAGTAAAAATGAATTAGAAGGTATTGAAGGTGACATATACCATACCGTATAAGCAAAAACAATTAAATCAAAATCTTCGTCTCCTAAATCCAAAGGCTTTATTTCACAGGGTATTCTATTTACTGATTCAGGAAATGAATCAAAAAACTCATAGCCTTTCCACGGGAAACTATATTCTTTTACAGGTTCAATATTTGCATATGTTACAGAATAATTATCTGATTTTTCGAAAGG
>JAUVLS010000075.1 GCA_030600625.1 Bacteroidales bacterium | reverse complement strand
TGAACAAGAATTTCTTCTTTTTGCATTAATATTTCCTGTGTGCGCTCTATTACAATTTTTTCTAACTTATCTTTTTCCTTAATTAAACGATAAGTATACAAACGCACAATAACAATAATTAATATTATACCCAGAAGAATGTACCCGAGAATGGCAGCGAAACTTCTGTACCATGGTGGAAGTATTTTAAATTTAAACTCAGAAACAGGACTTTCCAATGTATATAAATTCCTGGATTTAACCTTAAAAGTATAATCCCCTTTTCTTAAGTTAGTATATTCTTTTTTTGTTTCAGTGTTCCAGGGTGACCAGGCTTTATCGTATCCTTCCAAAAAGTAACTGTATTCATTTTTTGATTCATCTTCATAAAATGGCAACGAATAATTAAATGTTAACGAATTGTTTTTAAAATCGAGGATAGTACCAATATTTATTTTAGAATCAGGGTTAATTATTAAACCGGCAGAGCTGGAATCAAAATTATTTTCTATTCTTTTATAATTTGTCCCGTTGTAAATTAATGAATCACCTGAAAGAACATTTCTGATCAACACCGGGTAGATGTTAAAATAATCTTTTTGATTTGTTACATAATATCTAAATGTTCCGTCGGTAGTGCTAAACCAAATAATAGAATCAGCTGTTTGGGTTGTAATGTAATAACGCGAAACGGTATTTTCTAAAACCCGATACCAGGATAAACTATCATACGGGAGGTCTTCCTCAACACTATCTGTTGTTGCCAAATAAGGACGTTCGTCAATAATAAAACTATCTTCAATATTGTTAAAAACAAAATAATCGTTAGCACTTAAATAGAATAATTCTTTGTTGATTTCTGCAAATTGAACTGATTGTACCGATGGTAATCCATCAAGAGTATTGTACAAATTAACAATATTGTGTTCCTGGCCAAGAAGAGGTTTTTTAATTCTATAAACACCCTTATAACTAGCACTTGCCCAAATACTCCCTAAAGAATCTTCATTTATATCACGTATTTGATTATTAATATCAAACTTCATTCCATGATCAGTCCATTTCCCGTTAGAGTAACTCATTAGGGCTATGCCATTAGCTAATCCAAGAAATATTTTGGAAGGATCTTTTTTGTACTGATAAATTTTAAAAATTGCTTTGTAATCAGATATCTTTATTGATTTACCACCATTAATTTGAAAAAGGCCTGTACTTGTAGCAACAAGAAGTAACATTTTATCTGAAGAAGGAGAGAAAAACGCCTTTCGGTCATTTAATAATTCTTCAGTAGTTTTGTAATTTAAATCAGGTAAAATAAAATATAAAAATCCCCAGGCTTGCTCAAACCTGCCTTCTACCGGAGTAAAATTATTAATAGAATAATTAATGTTATCTTTTTCTCTTTTTGAATAGTAAACACCGGACCCGGTTGAAACATAATGATTATCATCTAGACTTGCTACATCGGAAATGGTTCCGTTTATTCCTTTTTCATCATTCCAATATCTAAAAGGAGATAAAATATCTACCCGGCAAATACCATTTGCAAGAGCCATCCATAAAGCCTGACCCTGTTGATAATAAAGGCGGTGAGCAGAACTTATAACACCAGTCGATTCATGATTGATAACATCAACAACATCCCAATTAGTATTAACAAGCAATACTCCTCCTGTTATTGTGCTCATTGCAAATAAATTATCAGAGATTTTAATTCCATGATAAAATGTGTTTTTGATAAAATAATTATTCAGATTTAAAGCATTAGTTGAAATATCCGAAAACGGTATTATTTGCACATCTTCACCTGAATCCTCATATAAAAACAAACCTTTTGTCCGAGTACATATAAGTAATTTATCGTTAAGAGGAAGTATAGAATGAATTCTTTTATCGGCAAAAAATTCTCCTTTTTTAATAAGAACCAATGAATCGTTTTTAAACTTTAATAAACCTTTGCCTATTTCCTGTACATATAAGTTTTTGTCAACTTTATGACTTAGATAGTATCGTTCTTTGTTTCTTTCCCAGCAATCAATTTTTTGATTTTTGTAACGAAATAAATAATTGTCGGTTAAAAAGAAAACGTCTTTATCAAAACAATGAATATCCCAGACATCGCCAAAGTTGGAATAATTTGAATCAATTAAATGTGAGAGAGAGTTATATGTTAATGTGCCGTTTTTGTCAGGCAATAAGTGTCCAAATTCTTCGTAAGCTCCCACATAAAGATTATTATTATCGTCAATAGCAATGGTGCGTACATTTGAGTTGTTAGGAACGTAAATTTTTCTCCATTCATTTCCGTCATATTCTAAAACACAATTCGAATTCCCAAAATATAAAACACCTCTGTTATCCTGAACAATTGACCAGTTTTGAGATGGAGCGCTGTAGTCTTTTGGAGAATAATATTTAGATACTAACAGACCTCTTTCCTGAGCAATTGACACAAAAGAATTTATTAACAGGAATAAAAAAAATAAAACGATATGTCTGCTATTAGATTTCAGTATTAATTGTTTTTTATATTGTTTAAATTTTCTAATGCTTCAATTACGGTTTCTTTATATTTTCTACCTATTGGTAATTCGGTATCACCTATATCAATACCTGATAAACTGTAAGCATCAATTTTGCCAGTAGCAACAATAAAAGATCTATGAATTCGTAAAAATTTATTGTTATTTAATGATGATTCAAAGTAGCTCAGCTGTTGTTTGGTTATAACAGTTTTACACAATGTTACAACTTTTACATAATCCTTTATGCTTTCAAAGTAAAGTATGTTTTTAAAATATACTTTAACCATTTTTTTATTTTCTTTAAGATAAAGGAATTCAGATAATTCTGCTTTTTCTGTTTTCTTTTCCTTGTTTATATTTTCGTAAACACGATTTACTGCTTTAAACAAACGGTCAAAAGTAATCGGTTTTAAAATGTAATCCACAACATTTAAATCAAACCCTTCAATAGCATAATTTTTATTTGCCGTTGTAAATATAACGGAAGGTGGTGATGATAAACTTTTAAGAAAATCAATACCGGTTATGTTTGGCATTTCAATATCCAGAAAAAGTAAATCGACAACATTTTCTTTAAGAAATTCATAAACAGGAATAGCATTATCGAATTTACCAATAATTTCGATATACGGTATCTTTTTTAAATAACCTTCAATAATAGTTATAGCTAATGGTTCATCATCTACTATAACACACTGTAATTTCATAAACGCTTTTAAGTTAAGTGGTTAGGCAATGCCGCTATTTTAATTAGCAGCAATTTAAAAATTATTTTTAAAAAACAATAAAATAGATTAATAAAAATTAAGATATCCGAGCAAATTACTTTCTATGGGTAGAAGCCTGCTGTTTGTCGATGTATCAAAAATTAGTTAAATAATAATAATACTTTAAGCCAAATTAACTAACCTAAAAAATTTTACTATGAAAAAATTTACTCTTTTAACATTTGTTTTTTCTATTACCTTAATATTTACGGTATTCGGGCAAAAGGGTTACATAAACCCTGCTGCAAAGTACTGTGAAATGTTAGGATACAGATACGAAGTTACCTCAGTAAAAGGTAGCGGTGAAGTAGGTATTGTTCATTTGCCTGACGGACAAATGGTAAATGCATGGGATTTCTTTAAAGGTAAAGTTGCTCCCGAATATTCTTATGCTGCAAAGTTAGGTTTCGATGTAGAAACTGAAGTTGTAAAAGAAAATGGATATACTGTTGAAAGAGCAGTATGTGTTCGTGTAAACAAAGGAGTTGAGGAAAGAATTCCATTATTAGAATTAATGGAGTTAAATGGAGAACCTTTAAATGCAGAAGTTGAAAGAACTGTTCCAACTATCCAGGAAATAGCAAAAGTTGACCCAAATTTTACTACAGTAAAAAGTCTTCCAACAGATTTCGACTGGAGAAATCATAATGGACATTCTTATATAGGCGATGTTCGTAATCAGGGAAGTTGCGGGTCTTGTTATGCATTTGGTGCATCTGCCAGTGCAGAAGGAACATACAATTTTGCTACCGGTAGTTATGACAGTAATACTGCTGATTTTTCTGAAAGCTGGATAGCTTTTTGTTTAAGTGATATATCTCCATATAGCAGCCATTTTGATGGTTGTAATGGAGCTGATTATGATTATTATGAATTACAGGCATTAGTTGATATTGGGCATATTGATGAATCTTATTTCCCTTATTCAGATGCTAATAATCAGTCATGCCCTTCCACAACAGAAAGTGCTCCAAAAATCCAGTTCGAAGGATGGTACAGAGTACCTTGTGCTGATGTTGATGCTATTAAAACTGCTATCATGACTTATGGTGTTGTTGATGCCGCAGTGTATGTTACTACAGCATTTCAAAATTACACAGATGGAGTTTTTACTGATAGTTATACAACATGTAATTCTAGTCCTTGTTATAATGCAACTACAAACCATGCAATAGCATTAGTAGGCTGGGGTGTTGATGCAACAGAAGGAGAATACTGGATTTTAAGAAACTCATGGGGTAGCTCATGGGGAGAAGGTGGTTATATGAAGTTATCTGTTAATGC
The DNA here is from genome assembly GCA_030600625.1 of Bacteroidales bacterium. The sequence goes on along the minus strand of JAUVLS010000075.1, from coordinate 2,084 downwards.
TTCACATGTTGACTGTTCAGTTTGTTATATGGTTTATACTGATGACGGATCAGTTGCTCCAACTGTAACTTCTAATACTGTTACTGGAATTGGAGATAACACTGCTACTTGTGGTGGTAATGTTACAGATGATGGCGGAGCTGCTATTATCGCTAGTGGTATTGTTTATAGCAAAACACCCGGTGTTACTACATCTAATGGAACAGTTGTTGAAACATCACCTACTGTAACAAGTGGTTCTTATAGTTTAACTATGAATGGATTATTATCTGGAACTACATATTATGTAAATTCTTTTGCTACAAATGCAAAAGGAGCTGGTTATGGAACAGAAAGAAGCTTTACAACAACTGGCGAAGCTCAAATCGAATATTGTTCATCTCAAGGTGCTAATTATTCATATGAGTGGATTGCCGGTGTAGTAGTTGGTGATTTTTCTAATAATTCTGGTGCTGCAGGTTATACAGATTTTACCGGTATGACAGCTAATTTAACTGCAGGTGAAACTTATAATATTACATTAACTCCTGCTTTTAGTGGTTCTACATACAATGAATATTGGAAAATATGGATTGATTTAAATCATGATGGAGACTTTGACGATGCAGATGAAAATGTATTTGACCAGGGAGGAATGAGCAAAACAACAGTTACAGGTTCTATTACAATTCCTGCAAGTGCAGCAGCTGTTACAACTCGCATGAGAGTTACAATGAAATATAATGCTGAACCAACAGCTTGTGAAGCATCATTTTCTTATGGAGAGGTAGAAGATTATACCGTTCAGATACTTGGAGGAGATACGGAAGCTCCAACTGCTCCATCAAGCTTAATTGTTTCAAATATTACAATGACAAGTGTTGATCTTGACTGGAATGCTTCAACAGATAATGTTGGCGTTGCAGGATATGATGTATATCAAAATGGTTCTTTAATAACTAATACTACAAATACATATTATAATGTTAGTGAATTAACTTCAGGAACTTCATATTCATATTATGTTATTGCTAAAGATGCTGTAGGAAATGAGTCTGATGCAAGTAATACTGTTAATATAACTACAGATACCGATACTCAGGCTCCAACTGCTCCGGCAAATTTGGCATCTTCAAATATTACAGCAACATCTGTTGGTTTAAGCTGGAATGCATCAACTGATAATGTTGGTGTTACCGGGTATGACGTTTATAAAGATGGTGCTTATTTAGCAAGTACATCCGGTACTTCATTTAATGTATCCGGCCTGACAAAGGCTACAACATATACATTCTATGTGAAAGCAAAAGATGCTGCGGGTAATGTGTCTGCTGCAAGTGATTATTTAGATGTTACAACATTAGATGAAGTTGTTGTTGTTGAATATTGTGATCTTTATGCAACCAGTGCAAGGTTTGAGTGGATTGATGTATTTGGCTTAAATGATTTATACAATACTTCGGGAGCTAATGCAGGTTATGGCGATTATACTAGCTTAACCGCAAATGTTTCCGTAGGAACAAGTTACACAGCTAGTTTAAGTGCCGGATTTAAGAGAAGAACATACACTGAATACTGGAATGTATGGATCGACTTTAATATTGATGGTGAATTTACTAGTGATGAAATAGTTGTTCAGGGAACTGTTGCTGATGGTAATGTTTATACTGCAACAGTAGATATTCCTTCTACAGCAACTATTGGTCAGACAAGATTGCGTGCTGCAATGTCTGATGCCGGTTACCCTGCTGCTTGTGGATCATTCAGATATGGCGAAGTAGAAGATTATACTGTTAATATTACAGCTAAAGCTGCTCCAATAGCACGAATGGTATATGGGAAATTATTAGGAAATGATGAAGTAACTAATATTAAAGTTTATCCTAATCCTGCAAAAGAAGAATTAAATATAGAAATACCATTTGATAATGCAAAAGTTAGAATTATTAATTCAACCGGAGCAATTGTTAAAGAAGTAGTGTTAAATAACGAAAAAGTAATTAATATTTCTGATTTAGCTAATGGTTTATATATTATTTCAGTAGAAGATGATAAAGGCCCTATTACAGAAACATTTATTAAACAATAATTGGGATTCTAACACA
>JAUVLS010000151.1 GCA_030600625.1 Bacteroidales bacterium | reverse complement strand
CCGGAAGTCAGCTTAGGATTAATTCCCGGTTATGGCGGTACACAAAGACTATCAAGATTATCAGGATTAGGAAACACTTTGTTTCTTCAGTTAACAGGACAAATGATTGATGCCGAAGAAGCATTAAGAATGGGTATTGTTCAAAAAGTAACTGAAGCAAGTGAACTGATGAACGAAGCTTTGAAAATCGCTAAAAAAATTACTCAACATGGACCTAATGCAATAAAGACATTAAAAAGAGTGGTTCGAAATGGTTATCAGGCTGATCTTGACAAAGCTTATGATCTTGAAAGCACAGAATTCTCAAAACTTTTCGAAAGTGACGGGCCTGAAGGTATGAAAGCATTTCTCGAAAAAAGAAAACCAAATTGGAAATAATACCGATAGTATTTCAAATTATCGTATTTGTTCATCCAAATTGGATTCCAAATACTCCTTTGAAATTACATCGGCATTTACAATTCTAATCTTAAAAATTTATATATAGCATTTTAAAGAAGAATTAGTATAATAATCTCAAAAAATAATTTTTATGAATTACGAAGAAAAACTACAAAATGTAACGGTACTTGGTGCAGCAGGTAAAATGGGATCAGGTATTTTATTGCTTACTGCAGTTGAAATGGCCGATCTGCAGCTTAAACCCGAAAACCGTTCAGTAAATTTTGCATTAAATGCAATTGATGTCTCACCGGCAGCCCTTACCGGACTTTACGGATTTTTAAAAACACAGGTAAGAAAAATAGCCGAGAAAAAGGTTGGACTTCTGCGATCTGTTTATAAAGACAATAAGAACTTAATTGAAAACGGTGAAATTATTGATCAGTATATTGATGATGTTTTAAAAATTGTACATACAAGTACAAGTATTGAATCTGCTTATGATTCAGGTTTAATTTTTGAAGCCATAATCGAAAATTCTGATTTAAAAGTTAAACTGATAAAGCAAATTATTGCAAACAATAATAACGATCCGTGGTTCTTTACAAATACTTCATCTGTTCCGATTAACGAATTGGATACTGATGCAAATATAAACGGTAAAATTCTGGGATTTCACTTTTACAATCCTCCTGCCGTGCAAAGACTTGTTGAATTGATTGTTACTAAAAACACAAATAAAGAACTTATTGATTTTGCACATGAGTATGCAAAAAAATTAAGAAAAACAATTGTTCCATCTAACGATAAAGCAGGTTTTATTGGAAACGGGCATTTTATGCGCGATATTTTATTTGGTATTAAACAGGCAGAAAGTTTAATGAATGAAATGTCGTTTACCGAAGCTGTTTATGCCGTGAATAAAGTAAGTCAGGATTTCATGATCAGGCCTATGGGGATTTTCCAACTTATGGATTATGTTGGTCTTGATGTTTGTCAGAAAATAATGATTGTAATGAAACCAAGATTAAATGAAAACGATTTACAAAGCGACCTTATAGATAAGCTGAATTCTTTGAATGTTAAAGGTGGTCAGAATTCCGATGGATCACAAAAAGCAGGAATTTTATCTTACGAGAAAGGAAGGGTGGTTGCTGTTTACGATCCTGAAAAGAAAGATTACGTTAAAATAGACGATTTCAAAGATAAAGCAGATAAAATGTTGGGCTCCTTACCAACAAGACATCAACCATGGAAATCAGTTATCGGGAATAAAGGTAAAGACAAAGTTCTGACAGAGTATTTTAATGAGTTAAAAGGCATGGATACCTTGGGATCGAAACTTACAAGAGATTATGTAATTAACTCCAAAAATATTGGATTAAAGTTAGTTGCCGATAAAGTTACTGATAAAGAAGATCATGTAAACACTGTTATGCTAACAGGTTTTTTCCACGCCTATGGCCCGATCAATAATTATTTCAGTTAATATATTTATAAAAATCAAAAAACTACTACGATGAAAAGAAAAATATATATGACCGCAGGATATAATACGATTTCATTAGGTACAGGAAGAAAAGAATTTCATCCTAAAAAGCCAAGACCGGGAATCGAGCATTATATAAAAGAAGCAGGACAAGCAACCTTAAAGATGATTAATGGGGCAAAGAATGTAGATGAAGGTGTTGTTGGGAACTTTATGGCAAGCCGTTTTGTAAAACAAGGTCATTTAGGAGCGTTCATGCCGATGATAGACGAGGGCCTCAGACATAAACCATCACTAAGAGTTGAAGGAGCATGTGCATCCGGAGGAATATCTTTAATCTCAGGAATAAAATCGATATTATCAGAATCAGCCGATGTTGTTTTAAGTTTAGGTGTTGAAGTTCAGAATTCTGTTAAAGCTATTTATGGAGCCGATGTTCTTGCCGGAGCAGGTTGGTTTCAAGACAGAAAAGACGGACATGCATATTTTTTCCCCGGTCAGTTCAGTAATCGTGCCGGAGCATATTACAAAAAATACGGTCGTGATAAAGCACGAAAAGCCTTTGCTATATGGTATAAAAATGCTATCGAAAATGCGCGTTTATGCCCTACTGCACAGGAATATGATAATAAAACAGATGATTTGGAAAAAGTTGGATTAACAGAACCAAATCCTAGATCTTTTACAGACCATTTGAATGTATTTGATTGTTCTAAAGTTTCTGATGGTGCATCTGCTATAGCTGTACTTTCTGAAGAAGGCCTTAAAAAAGTTGGTGTACCAAAATCTGAAGCAGTAGAAGTTGTTGGTTTTTCATTAAAAGTTGATAACCTGACTGAACAACCTGAAGATTCTACAAAACTAAAAACTGCTCAGTTAGCAGCACAAGAAGCTTTAGAAAATGCAGGTATTACTATAAATGATGTAGCAACTATAGAAGTACATGATTGTTTTACAATAGCCGGAATATTAATGGTTGAAGCATTAGGCCTGGCAAAACCAGGTGAAGGTACTGATTTTGTTATTAATGGTAATACATCACGAAAAGGCAAATTTCCTATGAATACTACAGGCGGTTTAATTGGCTGGGGACACCCAACAGGTGGCACAGGTGTTCATCAGGCTGTAACAATATGGGAACAGTTAACAGGAAAAGCCGGTGAAGCCCAAATTGAGATTTCTTCGGATCGTCCGTACGGAATGACTGTAAATATGGGTGGTGATGATAAAACAATTGTGGCCATTGTTTATAAGAAAACAAGTTAAAATCGTAAATAACTGCAATAATAAATTTTGAAAGTTTAGTTCATTTTTTTAATTTGAAGGCCTAAAACTAAAAAAATGAACTATTCTTTTTTACGCAAAGTCCTAAGCCTGGTATTAATAAGCTTTATTTTTACCGGTTGCTACGAAGATTATATTGTAATTCATTCGAACTTTAAATCAGGAAGAATAAGTCAGGATTCCATCCAAATATTCTTTTTTCATTCATTAGAGGTCGGACAACCACCAAAAGGAATTAGCCGGTTTCCTGATGGTGGAACACAAAAAATAATTTTTAAAAATGCAAGTCTTTATTCCTACAATACGGAAAATCAAATGTTAGAAAAAATATTTGATTTTGGGAACCTGCCATTTGGTTCCTGGACTTATAATTTATCTCTTCAAAATAATAGTTTAATTTTTGGTGTTTGTCCTTTAGCAGGTTGGGATTGGAGAATAAAACATTCAACAAAAAGCGAAGTATTTAAAAATTTGTATGATAAATATATGGGTATTTATAAATATGATTTTGAAAGTAAAAAATTAGAACACTTTGTTTACGACGGACATTGTCAGGAATTATCAAATAATGAAAATCAAATTATTTATTTAAAAAGAGATTCATTAGGTGTTGAGATATGGCATTTAATGATTGCTGAAAACAAGAATCAAATTATTAAAAAACTAGAAACAAACACAGCATTTATTCCTATATACTGGATAAACAATGATAAAGTAGCATATAGGGCAAATAATATATTAAACTTGTTTGATTTGGAAACAGGTGAAATAAGCTTAATTGATAAAGAATTAATCCCGAAACAGAATGATGTATCAATAACAGAAATAATAGAACTAACAAATAATATCTCATTTAATAACTGGGGTTTAAAATTAGATGATTACTGGCAAAGAAGTCATAAAGAATATATAAATGATATTATACATTTAAATGGAAATTTAAACTACAGAAGAGCTATTATAGAAGAAGTAGGTCAAAATCTAAGCAGCAAAGAAATTGAGAAAATTATTAATAAAATAGACCGTTATAAAAATAGCCTTGATGATTATAAAAAAACGAATTATGAATTTTTCTCTAAAGAAACAGTTGATTTATTAAATGATCTTTTAGAACCGAAATAATGGAGACAATCTTTTTGTAAGAATCGGGATGAATGGAGAATGTGGGATCACTTTAAATAATTGTGGGATTATTATGCAATTTGTAACTCAGTAAAAATATTAAGTTGTTTTCTTCCTTACAAAACAGGCAGACTTGAGAGGATGTTCGTATCTATTATTATCGGGAAACGGAGGATGAATTACCAGAAAATATCGTAATTTTCAGAATTAATCTCCTTGTAATGCAAAAAGCAACAAAAAAGAATAATTATTTGTACAATATTAATCTTCGGGATAGAGCCAGGACATTACGTAGAAAAGGGACTAAAGCTGAAGCATACCTTTGGAAATTTGCATTGAAGAATCGAATCCAAGGTTATAAATTTTTACGTCAGAGACCGATTATGAATTTTATTGCAGATTTTATGTGTCCTGAATTGATGTTAATTATAGAAACCGATGGTGCTAGTCATTTAGTTGATGGAGCAGAAGAAAAAGATTTAACTCGTCAAAAAAAATTAGAGCAAGCTGGTTTTACAGTTTTGCGTTTTGAAGATG
>JAUVLS010000296.1 GCA_030600625.1 Bacteroidales bacterium | reverse complement strand
TTGTTAAGATAGTGGATAAGGATGAATTATTTAAGGAAAAAGATTAAATTCATCGATTAAAAACATTAAAAGTAAAAATTCACCCTCTATGAAGGTAGCTTTGAATTGCACCTATTGGGTCGGTATTAATAGTAATCTAAGGAATGATGGAATAATGGAAATTTGGGAAAATTGGTACTTTTAAAGACTCAAACGGTGGTACAATTCCAATAATCCCTGCCTTGCCGGCAGGCAGGCAATATTCCAATAATTTTTAACATTTATAACAAAAAGAACAGAACCACCATCAAAGAAAGTGGTCTTCTAATTCAAATTAAAAAGTATATATGGCGCTGATTCTTAATATTGAAACATCTACTCAGGTTTGTTCTGTTTGTATTTCCCGTGATGGAGTAGTAAAAGGAACAAAGGAAAGCAATGAAGAAAAATCGCACGCAAAGCTACTAACTATCTTTATAGATCAATTGTTAAATGATTTAAATTATAAAATTGATGATTTTGATGCAATTTCAATAAGTAAGGGGCCTGGTTCATACACAGGATTAAGAATTGGTGTTTCAACTGCTAAAGGTTTGTGTTACGCAAAAGATATTCCCTTAATAGCCATTAATACTCTTCAGTCTATGGCAAATGGAATAATTTTAAAAGCGAATTCAAATAACATTTATGTAGATGATTTTGATAATTCAATTCTTGTTCCTATGATCGATGCCAGAAGGATGGAGGTTTATTCTGCTTTTTTTAATTCAAAAGGAGAATTTATCAGGGATGTAAAAGCTGAAATTATTGATGAAAATTCATATCAGGATATTTTACGCAAACAAAAAATGATTTTTTTTGGTGATGGTTCAGAAAAAATCGGGGAGGTTATCAAACACGAAAATGTAGTTTTTGTAAAGAATTTTAACCCGTCATCAAATTATATGGCAGGATTATCAGAAATTAAATTCAGGGAAAAACAATTTGAAGATGTTGCTTATTTTGAGCCCTTTTATTTGAAAGATTTTATAGCAACTATTCCAAAGAAAAATATTTTTCAATAATTGCACAGGGTTTGTTTAAAAAATAAAAATGAAATATACGATAAAAAAATCAGCAATACTTTTAGTGCTTTTAATCATATGCAAAAGTTTTAGCGGGTCTTATCCTGTAAATGAAAAACCTTTTATTTCAGGAGAGAAGTTGATTTATATAGCCTATTTTGGCTGGTTAAATGCAGGAACAGCAACTTTTACTATTTGCGATTCATTATTTGAAAATCAGAATTTATTTTATGCAGAAGCAACAGCAGTAACCATGGGGTTGGCTGATAAATTATTCAAGGTTCAAGATGTTTATGAGAGTTTTTTTAAGCCGGAAAATAATCAAACATATCTTGCTATTAGAAATATTAGCGAGGGGAAATACAGGTATTATAACGAGGTAAGGTATAATTACGAAGACAAAAAAGTTATAAGCCAAAAATCCGGAGAACACGATGTGCCTGAAAATATTTTAGATATGTTGGGAGCATTTTATTACTTCAGAGAATCGATGGTGAGTAGAGTAAAAAACGTTGGTGACGAAATAATTATGGATACGTATTTTGCTGATGAAATTTTTCCGTTAAAAATGAAATATGTGGGTGATGAAAAAATAAAAACCAAGATGGGTAAATTTAATAGCATGAAATTTACGCCGGTAGTTGAGCCCGGAAGAATTTTCGACTCCGAAGATGATGTTACTATCTGGATATCAAAAGACAAAAACTATATACCACTTAAGATTCGAATAGATTTAATTATTGGATCAATTAAATGTGATTTGATTGAGCATTCGGGATTACAACACAAACTGGAACAACTTAATTAAACGTAAAAATTATTGATTAAAGTTTTTGAAATAGATATTTCAATGATTTACACTATTTTTGTATTTAAAATAAAGATAAAACTAATAAAACATGGCAAGCACAGCAGATTTTAAAAACGGATTATGTATAGAGTATAATGGTAACTTATTTACAATTGTTCAGTTTCAGCATGTAAAGCCCGGTAAAGGGGCAGCTTTTGTCAGGACAAAACTAAAAAATTTGAAAACAGGAAAGGTTATCGACAACACTTTTAATGCCGGAGTAAAGGTAAATATACAGCGCATTGAGCGCCGTCCTTACCAGTTCTTATATAACGATGATATGGGTTATCATTTTATGCACAATGAAACATTTGAACAAGTAGCTTTTCAAAAAGAATTAATAAATGCTCCTGGTTTATTAAAAGAGGGGCAAAATGTAGAAGCAGTCTGGCATGCCGATACCGAAACCCTATTGTATTGTGAGTTACCTCCCTTTGTTGTTTTAGAAGTTACGTATACCGAACCGGGATTAAAAGGAGATACTTCGTCAAGCACATCGCTTAAATCAGCAACTCTGGAAACTAATGCTGAAATTATGGTTCCCTTATTTATTAATACGGGCGATAAAATTAAAGTAGATACCAGGGATAACTCATACGGAGAAAGAGTAAAAGAATAGATTTTCTTTTTGTTTGTAAATTTTGTACATTTATTCAGACTTGAAAATCAGAATTAAATGGATCTTGCAGGAAAAGCATCAATAAACAGGTTAAAGCTTTCGACATTTAAGCTGAACACC
>JAUVLS010000244.1 GCA_030600625.1 Bacteroidales bacterium | reverse complement strand
TAATTAAATCCTTTTTTCTTTTTAATCTTTATCTCTATTATTTCTTTTTCAAATTCAAGTACTTTGTTAGCATACTCATATACTCCTTTTTTGTTATTTCTTATTTGGTTGGTTATGCAATCCACATTCTCGTTTTTCGGGCTGTTCCCACCACCAACGCCCGGCGCGAACATCTTCACCAGGCTTTATTGCACGGGTACATGGCTGGCATCCTATGCTCGGAAATCCTTTGTCATGTAGTTCGTTATACGGAACATTATTCTTCTTAATATAATCCCAAACCTGTTCTTCGGTCCACTTAATTAATGGATTAATTTTAAATAAACCATGTTGATCATCCCACTCAACAAGCTTGTTGTCAAATCTGGTAATTGACTGGTCTCTTCTTAAACCACAAATCCAAGCTTCCAATCCCTTAAACGCCCTATGCAATGGCTCCTTTTTTCTTAAATAGCAACATCTCTCACGATTTTCAACACTTTTATAAAAATGATTAATTCCATTTTCTTCCACCATTTTTTCCACTTTTGTATGATCAGGGAAAAATACTTTTATTTTAATTCCATAATAATCGCTGGTTTTTGCAATCAGGTTATATGTTTCAGGGAATAATCTGCCTGTATCAAGAGTGAAAATATTTACATTCTTGTTTAATTTACAAATCATATCAGTTAATACCTGATCTTCTGCACCCATGCTTGAAGCAAATCCCACCTTGTTATCACATTTGTCAATGAAATATTTTAATACATCTTTCGGTGATTTATCTTTTAATTTATTAGTTAACTGTTTTGCTTGTTCTGTTTTATCCATTTTTTCCTATTTTCCTAAAAAATTTAAGATCACAAAATTAAAAAAATAATCCTCCGAATTTTAATTATTAAACCCCTATTTTACTAATAAAGTAACTTTATAACATTTTGCGGGCATATATTGTTTATAATAATTTGCAAGATTTTTAGTACTTGATAATCCGCATTATATTTTTTAAATTTACTGTCTGGCTTTTTCTAAAATTTATTATTATGATACAAGAAAATTTCATAAAATATATCGAAACCAGTTTAAAAGAAAACTGGGAGATTTGTGCTTTAACAGACTATCAAGGAGAAAATTATAAATATGGCGATGTAGCACGAAGAATTGCCAAGATTCATATTATGTTTGAAGAATGTGATGTGAAAAAAGGAGATAAAATCGCCTTAATTGGGAAAAACTCAGCAAATTGGGCAATAACCTACCTTGCAATTATTTCATATGGAGCTGTTGTAGTTCCTATTCTTCCGGATTTTCTTCCTAACGATGTACATCATATAGTAAATCATTCCGACTCTATTGTTTTATTTTCCGGCGATCCAATTTGGGAAAACCTTGATGAAAAAAGCATGCCTAATTTAAGAGCCATATTTTCGTTAACCGATTACAAACTGCTAATCGAAGGTAAAAGCGAAAATATTAAAAACATTTACGATAAGCTTGATACATTTTATGAAGACCTTTATCCGGGAGGAATAACTGCCGAAAAACTTTCTTTTGATGAGATTTCAAATGAAGAAGTGGGTGTATTAAATTATACCTCGGGAACAACCGGATTTTCAAAAGGAGTTGTTTTACCATTAAATAGTTTAGCTGCTAATATTCGTTTTGCACGCAGAAATCTTCCTCTTGATCCTGGCGACAATGTTGTTTCGTTTTTACCTTTGGCACATACTTATGGTTGTGCTTTTGAGTTCTTATGGCCTTTTTCAATTGGTTGCCATATTCATTTTTTAACTCGTACACCTTCACCTAAAATTATTGTCCAGGCTTTTCAGGAAGTTAAGCCAACCATTGTTGTTACAGTACCTCTAATCATTGAAAAAATATACAAAAAACAAATACTTCCTGCTCTTGGTAAAAAATCCATGAAGTTTCTGTTAAATGTTCCATTGGTTGATAAGGCTATTTATGCTAAAATAAAAAAGAAACTAACAGATGTATTTGGAGGAAACTTTAAAGAAGTTATTATTGGTGGTGCAGCATTAAATAAAGACGTAGAACTCTTTTTAAATAAAATTGGTTTTAATTTTACAATTGGCTACGGGATGACTGAATGTGGACCCTTAATCAGTTATGCAAACTGGGATAAAATAAAATTAGGCTCAGCCGGATCTATGGTTGATACACTTGAAATTAAAATCGATTCAAACGATCCTTACAATGAAGTTGGAGAAATAATGGTTCGTGGCGAAAATGTAATGTACGGTTATTATAAAAATGTAGAAGCTACAGAACAGGCCATAGATAAAGACGGATGGTTACATACCGGTGATTTAGGAGTAATTGATGAAGAAAATTTTGTTTTTATAAAAGGTCGAAATAAAAGTTTGATTCTTGGTTCTTCAGGAGAAAATATTTACCCTGAAGAGATTGAAGCCAAATTAAATAATATGCCATACATTCAGGAATCAGTTATTATCCAAAAAGAAAATCGACTAATTGCCCTTGTTTACCCTGACTTGGAAACCGTTGATCAGGAAAAAATTAATGAAGCCAGATTAACAGAAATCATGGAAGAAAACAAAAAGACAGTAAACCTGGAATTGGCAAAATATATGCAAATTGCTAAAATAAAAATTTACCCTGAAGAGTTTGAAAAAACACCTAAACGGAGTATAAAACGATTTTTATACTCTGCTACAGAATTATAAAAAAGAGCGCCCACCACAGGCACTTCCTGGGGTGTGAAAAAGTATGACTATATATTTTTTTTACCGTTCAATTTTACGGAATGATCTGATATTAAACAGATTAAAAATATCAAATATCGATTAACGAATGACGAATAATGAAATTTTCCACATTCTCCATGTTTGGTGTTTACATTAATAATGATAGTATATAATTATATATCTGTATATTAACACGCCAATCTTTTTTACCGAGAAGTCTAAATTAACATAAATCCAGATTATTTCTTAATTTATTTAGGATGACAATAAATTTAATTCTACATTCAATATTCAGTGTTCGATATTCATTATTTCAAATTCAATCTGACTTTGGAATGTACAATACTACTGAAATGGAACGAAATATTTTTCAAAGAGCCCTGACTTTTTATATCCACAGGCGCTTCTAGCCACTTTAAACTACATTGAAAAGAATAGAATGGCTTCTTGGCCTAGAAAAAAATGTTTACCCCTAACGCTAATGACCAAATATCATCTTCCCAATCTTCCTGGGCTTTTAAATTATAATAAACATAATCTGCAATTGTATTAATCTCTGCATAGGTTTCAATACTATTAAAAAATCTTTTTTCATCAAATTTAAATTTTGATTTGACAC
>JAUVLS010000309.1 GCA_030600625.1 Bacteroidales bacterium | reverse complement strand
ATAATATGTAATACCATCTACGTTTAATGCATTATCAAGTAAGTATGCAGCATCGTCTGAAACAGGATAGGCGCCTTCTCCGTCCAATTCGTTTACAGAAAAAATATCGGGTTTAACATATTGAATAATTGTTTTTAAGTTTTTATTTTTATCCTCAATATAATTGTTTGTGCTAGTACAAAAAGAAGTGTTTTTACCATAATACAACAAATTATAATGCATTACTTTTATTGTATCCTGCGCAACTAAATTATTTACAACAAAAAAGAATATTACAAGCCAGCCTGTATTTTTATATATTTTCAATTCTACAATTTTTTAGCGTTATACCCTTCAGATATTAAAATCTGAACAATCTTATCCCTGAAATCACCCTGAATTAATATATCTCCATCTTTTACAGATCCACCAACAGCACACTTTGTTTTTAAAAGTTTCCCTATGTTCTTTAAATCATCTTCGGTTCCAATAAAACCACTAACTAAAGTTGCCTGTTTCCCTTTTTTCTTAGCTTTAGTATCAATATAAACTTTTAATTTCTGTTTAGACGGTTCTAAAGTTTCTTGTTCCTGTTCTTCATCATGTTGATATTGAAAATCGGGATTGGTAGAATATACTATATCAACTCTGCTCTTTCTGTTTTTTTTTGACATTTTTAAACTCCTTACTAATTAGTCAATAATAAAAATATATCCTTGTATTTATTTTTGTAATTATGCCATCATTTTTTGTTACCTGCCTGCCGGCAAGGCAGGCTCACTCCCACAAACCCACCACTCATTCCACTCGTGAACTTAGCGAAGCGTTCTCATGAGTATTAACGAATAACCTTCATGCTCTATCTTTTATCAGTCTTATATCTTATCTTTTAAATTATCATTCTTTTTACACAATTATTTTGCATGAAGGTTTCAGAATTTGGCTAATTTACGTAATTTCGGCCAATAAGTTTATAATGATCTTTTTTTTTGATTTTTACACAATAAACTGTCGTTATAAATCATTAATTATAAGAATTTGAATTAGATTTGGCAACGAAATATGGAGTCCATATCGACAATTACTGAGAAACAGTTATTATAATCGGATAAGCATATTACAAATTTTTTTATATAATTACAAACTGAAATTTATTATAAATCATACATAATCGATGGAAAAATTTAAAATTGTAAATCGCGTAACCGGCTGGATTGTATTTTTAATTGCAGCAACAGTATACTTATTAACCATTGAGCCAACAACCAGCTTTTGGGATTGTGGTGAATTTATTGCAACAGCATTCAAACTGGAAGTAGGGCATCCTCCCGGAGCTCCATTATTTATGATTCTTGCAAGAGTATTTTCTCTTTTTGCAGGAGATGTTACAAATGTTGCGATGATGGTAAATGCCATGTCGGGCTTAGCAAGTGCTTTTACAATTTTATTCCTTTTCTGGTCGATAACACATCTTGCAAAAAAGATGTTCTCAAATAACGAAGAACTAACAAGCGGACAATTAATTGCAGTTATTGGCAGTGGTTTAGTTGGTGCTTTAACATATGCTTTTTCAGACACATTCTGGTTTTCGGCAGTTGAAGGCGAGGTTTATGCACTATCTTCATTATTTACGGCAGTTGTTTTTTGGGCTATTTTAAAATGGGAAAATATTGCCGATGAAAAATATGCAAATCGCTGGTTAATTCTTATTGCATACTTAATGGGACTTTCAATTGGAGTCCATTTATTAAACTTGCTTGCTATTCCTGCAATAGTTTTTGTTTATTATTTTAAAAAATATCCTGTAAGCCGAAATGGTGTAATTAAAGCCTTAATAGTTTCAGGTGTTATATTGGGTTCTATTATGTATTTAATTATTCCGGGCATAGTAAAAATGGCAACATGGTTCGAGTTAATGTTCGTTAATGGCTTTGGACTACCTTTCAATTCCGGTGTTTTCTTCTATATTGTTCTAATAATAGGATTTATAGTTTGGGCAATTAATTATACTCATAAGAAAAAGAAAGTTTTGTTAAATACTATTGTTCTTGCGTTTACCGTAATAATGATTGGATATTCAAGTTTTACGATGATTGTTATTCGTTCCCTGGCAGATCCCCCAATGGATGAGAACAATCCGGAAACAATTTTTAATCTTTTACATTATTTGAACAGAGAACAATATGGTAACCGACCATTATTTAAAGGCCAGTATTATAATGCCCCGATTACTGATAGCGAAGAACCTTATACATACAGACAGAAAGACGAGAAATATATAAAATCGTATTCGCTAAATGCAATCTATGAGTATGATGAACGTTTTACAACCATTTTTCCGCGAATGTATAGCCAGTCAAATCCCGATCATGCTACCGAGTATAAAAAGTGGGCTAATATAAAAGGGAAGAAAGTTACGGTGACAGGATATGATGGAGAACCGGAAATAAAACATGTTCCTACATTTGGAGAAAATCTTAAGTTTTTCTTCACATATCAATTGGGGCATATGTATTGGCGT
>JAUVLS010000072.1 GCA_030600625.1 Bacteroidales bacterium | reverse complement strand
TATGCATTTAATGTTGGCTAATATGCAATATCCTGAACATCCGGTTGCTTTTGGTGTTATTAGAAGCGTTGATGCTCCAACTTATGATGGAAGTGTTGCTAAACAAGTTAAGGAAGTTAAATTAAAATCAGCTATTAAATCGGTTGATGATTTGCTTAATAGCGGAACTACCTGGAAAGTATAAAAAATATGTTTGATATATTATAAGGGATAAATCGAAAGATTTATCCCTTATTTTTAATATTTAATATGACTATCGGATTATATATCTAATCCATATTTTATAAATTGTTATTATCCTTGAATATTAGGTGCTTAGCGCCTGTCTGCCGTAGGCAGGGATTTGTTTATAAATTGAATATCTTTATAAAAATTACTGAAAAGTCTATAAGACATAGCCCCCCGATAGCTATCGGGGTAGCATCTTCTTTTAAATTATAGGAAATCAATCCGATAATCATAATATTTAATCTTGTTAGTACAGTATCTTTAGGAAGTATCTCTTTTACTGTAATTTCATTTGTTTTAAAGAATAAATACTTTTATCTGCTCTAAAAATCATTTATATTTATAACAGAATCATCCTATGATGACTTTCGTTTCATATATTAAATATGTAACTTAAGCAATATGTTTTATTAAAGATAATTCTTAAAATAAATTCAATGACTGATCAAACCAATCAAAATAATGATTTAAACAGGCTATTAGCGGAAAGTAAAGAAAGATTAAAAGAGCTGGCTTGTATTAACGAAACTACCATTATTATTAAAGAAGGTAAATCGGTTGAAGAAACACTACAGAAAATAGCCCTTCAATTGCCAAAAGCATGGCAATATCCCGAATATACTGTTGCACGAATATTATTTGGAGGTAATGAGTATAGAAGTCCGGGTTTTGAAGAAACAGATTGGTCACAGAAACAAACTTTTCAGTCAATTGATGGTGAGGAAGGTACTATAGAAATATATTACACGAAAGAGTTTCCTCGTATGTTTGAAGGCCCTTTTCTAAAAGAGGAAATAAATCTTATCTCTAATTTGTCGAATTTAATTTTAGGTTTTATAAATAGTATTAAAGCAAAAGATATTATTTGGAAACAAGACAAAAAGAAAGAGCAAAAAAAAGCTACAGATGAATCCTCGGTAAAAATTCTTAATAGTAGACAGTTACTGCAAAAATTTCTTAATAAGCATAATGCTGATCGTGATTTATTGCACGATTTAATGCCTTTTAAAGTAAAAGAGATTTTGCTTATTGCAAATTTATATGATGCTTATAGTATAGAAAAAGAAGGAAGATTTTCAGAGCATATTTTGGGTGAATATCACCAGTTAAATCTCACATCTTTACCAAGGGTTACGGGAGTTTCAAATGAAGACGAAGCATTAGAAGCGATAGAAAACAAACACTTTGATTTAGTTATATTAATGATGGGAGTCGATAAAAAGACACCACTGAAAATTGCCGGCACTCTAAAAAGCAAATATCCTTATATCCCTACATTTTTACTACTTAATAACAATAGTGATTTAGCTGTACTTGAAGAAGAAAAAAGAGACCTTTCTGATATTGATAAGATTTTTATTTGGAATGGCGACTCAAAGGTCTTCTTTGCAATGGTTAAACTTATTGAAGATATGGTAAATGTCGAAAATGACACCAAATTGGGTTTAACCAGGGTAATTTTACTTGTTGAAGATTCTCCTAAATATTATTCAAGATATTTACCGATGCTTTATAAAATCATAATGGAACAAACTCAACGATTAATTGAGGATGTAAATACAGATGATTTATATAAGGTGCTAAAAATGAGAGCCAGACCCAAAATTCTACTTGCTCATACTTATGAAGAAGCAATGGATATCTTTAATAAATATAGGGATTATTTTTTATGTGTTATTTCTGATGTTTGCTTCCCTAAAAATAACGAATTGTATGATTCTGCGGGTTTTGAATTTATTAAATTCGTGAAAAAGAATGTACTGAATTTACCAACTGTATTACAATCATCAAATCCCGAAAATGCTAAGAAATCCTATGAGCTAAAATCAAATTTTATTAATAAAAACTCCGAAAGTTTATTACAGGATTTAAAGAGTTTTATTAATTATCATTTAGGTTTTGGGCATTTTGTTTATCGCGATAATCAGGGAAGACAAATTGCTGTTGCTAAATCAATGGCTGAGTTCGAATCATTTCTTAAAACAGTACCTGAAGATTCATTGGTTTATCATGCTGTAAAAAATCAATTTTCATTATGGCTTATGGCACGTGGAGAGATCCAGATTGCTAAAATTATTAATCCTCTTCATATTAAAGATTTTGAAAGCCCTAAACAATTGCGTGATTTTCTGATTAATATCCTGAGATTGTATAGAAATGAGCAGGATAAAGGTAAAATTGTAAATTTTAGCGAAACAGCCGTTCAGGAAGAAAATAATATTGTTAGTCTGGCACCGGGAGCTTTAGGCGGGAAAGGCCGTGGATTAGCATTTGTCAATACATTAATTTATAATTTTAAGTTTAAAGAATTACTGCCTTTAATTAATGTTCGAACACCTAAAACCAGCTTAATTGGAACCGAAGAATTTGATATTTTTATTGAAAGTAATCATTTAGGTGAAAAGATTCATGAAATAACAGATTACCAAGAGCTAAGAAAAGTATTTATTAAAGGTGAATTATCATATTCGTTAAAGAAAAAACTAAAAGTATTTATTAAATTAATTACAAAGCCTATTGCTGTTAGATCTTCAAGCTTGTTCGAGGATAGTATTACACAACCCTTTTCGGGGATTTTTGAAACATACCTGCTTCCGAATAACCATCACGAATTTGAAGAACGTATGAAGCAGCTGATGAATGCCATAAAACTGGTTTATGCTTCGATTTATTCTAAAAATGCAAGAAATTACTTTAAAGCAATTGACTATAAAGTTGAAGAAGAGAAAATGGCTGTTGTTTTACAAGAGGTTGTTGGAAATCAGTTTGATAAATATTATTATCCGCATATTAGCGGGACAGCTCAATCGCATAATTTTTACCCGGTTGCGCATATGAAACCCGACGAAGGTTTTGCTGTATCGGCTTTAGGTTTAGGACAATATGTTGTTGAAGGTGAAAAAGCATTTAGATTTTCACCAAGCTATCCAAATCTGGAAATTATTTCTACTAAAGACTTATATAAAGGTTCGCAGGTTTATTTTTATGCTGTTAATTTAGCTAATGAAAATATTAACTTGCTTGATGGTGAAGATGCCGGGTTAATCAGATTAGATATTGATGAATCAGAAAAGCACGGTACATTAAAGCATTTAGTGTCGGTGTATGATCCTGAAAATGACAGGGTAAATCCTGGACTTGATTCTTATGGACCCAGAATAATTAATTTTGCCAACATCTTAAAATATGAGTATATCCCCTTGGCCAAAACAATAAATGTAATTCTTGATGTTGTTAAAGAAGCTTTGGGTTCACCAGTTGAGATTGAATTTGCTGTTGATTTGACCAAAGATAAAAATGGATTAGCATCCTTTTATTTATTGCAGATAAAACCTTTGGTTTGTAATGAAGACGATTATAAGGTTGATATAGAAAAAATTGATAAAGATCATCTTGTGTTGTACTCTGAAAGAACCATGGGCAATGGTAAATTGGATAATATAAAAGATGTTATTTTTGTTATACCTGATAAATTTGACAATACTCAGACAATTGAAATGAAGGATGAAATTGATGCATTAAATCAGAAAATGCAGGAAGCAGGAAAGCAATATGTATTAATTGGACCGGGACGCTGGGGTACAAGAGATAAATTTATTGGAATACCTGTTGCATGGCCACAAATTTCGAATGCTAAAATTATTGTAGAAATGAGTTTGGATGATTTTGCCTTAGATGCATCCTTAGGCTCTCATTTTTTTCATAACGTAACATCTATGAATGTTGGATATTTTTCTGTTAATCATAAATCAATAAAAGATATAATTTCCTGGGATATTTTAAATAAGCAAAAAGTAATTAACGAAACAAAGCACTTTAAACATATTGAGTTTAAAAAACCACTGACTATTACGATGGACGGTCGTAAAAGATTTTCTGCTATTACCTGGACAGTTGGTGATTAAAAATAGATCATCAGGGAAATGCGTAGGTGAGTAATTTGAAATTTGCCGGTAGTCGGAAAAGTTAATGGAATGGTGGAATAATGGAATGGTGGGAGAAAAATAAAATAGTAAGATAATAGAAATATGGAAAGAAAAAACATAAATAGGGGATTTAAGCAATTACGAATTAGGAATAATGCAGTTGATTTGTATATCCTCACCTGTTAAACATTAATATGAATTAATAAAAAAGAAAAAGAAGAATGGAGTTTGGGATGATACTTTCAAATAACATTGTTTATACTGAGCAAAGTCGAAGTATAAGGATAAAAATATATAGAGTGATGGTGGTAACACAGCATTAATCCATTATTCCAATATTCCATTCTTCCCTGCCTTTGCCGGCAGGCAGGCATAAAACTATTCATTTTTCGGATGAACCTTAAAAATTTAAATTATGAGTTTTTATACCAATCAGCAAGATAGTTTAAGCTTAGATTTTAACGACACTTCTTTTAGTCTGTTAATGCAGAAAAGAATTCATAAAGTATTGCTTATTTCAGGCAATTATGATTATTTTATGTTAGAAGAAGACGGACGAATTGATGAGCAAATATTTAACGAATATGTAGCTTTAAACCTTAGGTACCCACCAATATTTGTTATGGCTAATTCTCCTGAAGAAGCTTTTGAGATTTTAAAAAATGATAACATTGATTTAGTAATTAGTATGTTGCGAATTGGCGATACAGATACTTTCACATTTGCAAATCAAATCAAATCGATTTATCCTGCTATTCCAATTGTTGTTCTTACTAATTTTTCCCGTGAAGTAACTATGCGACTTGAGAAAGAGGACTTAAGTGCTATCGATTATGTTTTTTGCTGGTTAGGAAATGCAGATATTTTACTGGCAATTATTAAGCTGATTGAGGACAGAATGAATGTTCAATATGACGTTGAAGTTGTTGGGGTTCAGACAATACTTCTTATTGAAGACTCTATTCGTTATATTTCAACTTATCTCCCCAATATTTATAAGATAATATTTAAGCAGTCAAAAGAATATATGCGTGAAGCACTTAACGAACACCAGAGAATGCTTCGCATGCGTGGCCGTCCTAAAATTCTTTTAGCAACAAATTATGAGCAGGCTATGGAATTATATGAGAAATACAAGCAAAATATGCTTGGAATTATTTCTGATATTACATATCCAAGAGAGGGAGTAAAGGACAAATTGGCAGGAATTAAACTTTGTAAAAAAGTTAAAGAAGATGATGAGTTTATGCCTTTGCTTCTTCAGTCATCAGATATGAATAATAAAAAATATGCTGATGAATTAGGAGTTGGGTTTATTCATAAATATTCAAAAACACTCTCAATAGAATTGCGGAATTATATTATTAAACAGTTTGCTTTTGGCGAATTTATTTTTCGTGATCCCGAAACTTTAAAAGATATTGGGCGTGCTTCAGATTTGCAAACATTACAACACATGATTCTTACCATCCCGGATAAATCGCTTGAGTACCATGCCAGTAGAAACGATTTGTCGAAATGGTTGAATGCCAGGGCTGTTTTTCCAATAGCACAATTGTTTAAATATATTCCCGTAAGTGATTTTAAAAATATAACTGAAGTAAGAACATATATATACAGGTCAATTTCCTGTTATCGAATGAGCAAGGGGAGAGGGGTTATTGCAAAATTCGATAAAAGCAGTTTCGACGAATATTTAATTTTTTCAAGAATTGGAGATGGTTCTATCGGAGGTAAAGCACGAGGATTAGCATTTGTAAATTCTATCATCAAGAAAAATAGAATTTTCAATAAATTCGAAAACATTATTATAACCATACCACGTACTGTTGTTCTTAGTACAGATATTTTTGATGATTTTATGGAAGAAAACGATTTATATAAAATCGGAATGTCAGACAAAAGCGATGAAGATATCTTAGCCCAATTTATTCAGGCAGAATTACCTAGTCGTGTTTATCAAGACTTATATGCCTTTATTTCAGTCATTAAGAATCCGATTGCTGTCAGATCGTCGTCAAAACTGGAGGATTCGCATTATCAGCCATTTGCAGGAATTTATTCTACATATATGATTCCTAAAACAACAGACAGCACTTTAATGATTAAAATGCTTTCAGATGCTATAAAATGTGTTTATGCTTCAGTGTATTTTAAATCTAGTAAAGCATACATGGCTGCAACATCAAATGTTATTGATGAGGAAAAAATGGGAATCGTATTACAGGAAGTTTGTGGGAAGCAGCACGGAAATAAATTTTATCCGACAATTTCAGGGGTAGCGCGATCGATAAATTTTTATCCTATTGAACTTGAAAAACCTGAAGACGGAATAGTGAATATAGCCTATGGTCTGGGAAAACAAATTGTTGATGGTGGAATTTCATTGCGATTTTCTCCAAAACATCCTAAAAAGATTTTGCAATTATCATCTCCTGATATGGCTCTTAAGGGTACTCAAAAATATTTCTACGCCTTGGATATGTGTCCTACCAAATTTCATCCTTCTACTAATGATGGCATAAACTTAGATAAGGACGAAATTAAAACCGCAGAAAAAGATTCATCTTTTCGTTTTGCTGCGTCAACATACGATTTTCAGAATAACATTATACGTG
>JAUVLS010000133.1 GCA_030600625.1 Bacteroidales bacterium | reverse complement strand
TGACACTATCCTAGCCATTTCAGGGCGTTTTGTTTTATCGCGATCGCCCCCGGCACCAACAACAGTAATTAATTCCTGATTATCGTTACGGATTTGATTAATAGCATTTAAAACATTTAACAAAGCATCCGGAGTATGAGCGTAATCAACAATTGCTGTAATTCCATTTTCTGACCTCAATGTTTCGAATCTACCTTCGACAGGTTTTATTTCACTCAAAGTTGTAAGAACTTCGTTTTTATCAAACCCAAGCATTGTAGCACATGCGTAAACCGATAATACATTATAAGCATTAAACCTTCCCACAAAATATGTCCAAACATCAGTATTATCAATATTCAACATAGATCCCTCGAAATGGCTTTCGATAATCTTAGCTTTAAAATCTGCGACTGATCGAACAGCATAATTCTTTACTTTCGCTTTGCAGTTTTGCACCATTACATTTCCGTTCTTATCGTCAGTATTTATCAATGCAAAACTTTCAGGTTTTAAATCATCAAAGAATTTCTTTTTGGCTTTAATATATTCGGTAAAAGTTTTATGATAATCTAAATGATCATGTGAAATATTTGTAAATAATGCTCCTGCAAAATCAAGTCCCGCAATTCTATCCTGATCAATAGCATGTGAGCTTACTTCCATAAAGCAATATTCGCAACCATAATCGACCATTTGTCTCATGAGCTTATTTATTTGAACAGCATCTGGCGTTGTGTGTGTAGCATCAATGGTTTTATCATCGATATAATTTCTCACTGTTGAAAGTAAACCAACTTTATATCCCAATTTTCGAACCAGATTATATAATAATGTTACTGTTGTTGTTTTACCATTTGTTCCGGTAACACCAACCAGTTTTAATTTTAAAGATGGATTTTCATAATAAGCTGATGCTAATTTACCCAGTGCCTGTGATGAATTTTCAACTTGTATAAAAACAACATCTTTTGATTGCTTGGCAGGAATGGTTTCACAAACAATAGCTTTTGCTCCTTTTTCAATGGCCGTGTTAATAAAATCATGGCCATCGGCCTTAGTTCCTTTAACTGCAACAAACAAACACCCTAAATTCACTTTTCGGGAATCGAAAATAATTGCTGTAACAGGTATTTCGGCATTACCTATTAACTGAGTAACTTTTACAGATTTTAATATGTCGCTTAAAACTTTCACTTCAACTTTCAATTAATTAAATGACATTTCGAGAACTACAAGATCTCCTCTTGAAACTCTTCCTCCCGGAGCAATTGATTGTTTCAAAATTGTTCCACGACCCTGCAACTCAACACTCATACCTATATTCTCAAGGATAAAAACAGCATCTTTAACTCCCATTCCTTTTACATTAGGCATTAAATTTTCAGTAATGGTTCTATTTCCCAGCTTCACACAAGAATCCAACTTTGTTGTTATAACCCAATCGGAAACTACATCTTTATCATTTACATTTATTCCTAAATCAGTAAGAGCATATTTCAGTTCATCTTTATAACTGTTCTTTGTATATGGTATTTTCACTTCGCTTGTTGTTTCATCTGTTGCAAGGTTTAATCCATCGTACATTTCAAAATTTGTAGCATAAACCTTATCGGCAATTTCTCTAAATACAGGGCCCGCAACGATGTTTCCGTAATAAACATTTCGTGATGGCGCATTTACTACTACTATACATGAGTACTTCGGATTATCGGCCGGGAAATATCCTGCGAAAGATGCCTGATAACTAATCCTTGATTTATCAATATAGCCTGATTCTTTATTTGCTATTTGTGCTGTTCCTGTTTTTCCGGCAATTTTATAGCTGGTATTTCTTATATTTTTTGCAGTACCACGTTCCACAACCCCTTCAAGCATTATTTTCACTTTTCGCAAAGTAGACCTTGAGCAAATAGACTGCTTTAATACTTTCGTATCGAATGTTTTAACTAAATCACCATGATACATTAATCCTTTTACAAACTTTGGTTGCACCATCTTACCATCATTGGCAATTGCATTATAAAATGTAAGCATTTGTAATGGAGTTAACCGAACCTCATAACCAATTGACATTTGTGGCAATGTTACACCCGACCAGAATTTATCGCCCGGATATTTAATTTCAGGTTCGCCTTCACCTTTAATTGCAATTCCCAAACGATTATTCAGGTTCATACTGTAAAGGCGATTAATAAATTTCTCTTCTTGTCCGATATAGTAATCGGTTACTAATTTTGAGATACCAACATTCGACGAAATTTCAAAAACTTCCTGAACCGTACATATCCCATGACCGCCTTTTTTTGTGTCCGTAATTTTTTTATCGTAATAAAGTATTTCGCCATTGCCTGTATTCACAGTATCGTCCAAATCGACATAACCATCTTCCAACAAAGCAATTATAGATGCCAATTTAAAGGTTGAACCCGGGGCTCTGCTTTCGCCAATTGCATAATTGTATGATTCTTTATATTGACCTTTACTATTTCTCTCGAGGTTTACTATTGCCTTTATTTCTCCTGTTGAAACTTCCATTAAAACAGCCGTTCCATGCTGTGCTTCGTGACGAACTAGTTGTTTTAATAAAGCATTTTCGGCTACATCCTGAATATCGACATCAATTGTTGAAATCACATCCATCCCATCTTTAGGTTCCACTTCATTACCATCATGAACAGGCATCCATACGTTCCCATTTAATCGTTGCATAAGCCTGACACCATCAACACCTTTCAGTTCTTTATCGAAAGCACCTTCAATTCCCACTACATTTCCGCCTTCCCCTTTTGTAGTATAACCAATTGTTCTTGCAGCCAAGCTAACATGGGGCTGAATTCTAAGGTTTGTTTGTAAAGCAATAAATCCGCCTTTATACTGACCCAATCTAAAAATTGGGAATGTCTTTATTTTTTTAAGTTGATTGTAATTAACCCTGCGCATTATTAAATGAAATCGCTCGCCATTTCTGCGAGCTTTTACCAATTCGTTTTTATATTCTGTGGCAGATTTATCTCGAAAAAGTTCAGATAACTTATAAGCCAAAGAATCAAT
Organism: Bacteroidales bacterium; assembly: GCA_030600625.1. Next base: position 2,130 of record JAUVLS010000133.1, on the reverse strand, counting down.
GTTTGAGTTAAAAGTGGCATCATCCATTCCCGTACTTCGAGTATCCATACGAATTTCATAGTATGGTACAGAGCTCGCGAGTAACCTTCCATCTGTTGCCAATATATCCCCCCGATTCGATTCAATTGTAATATCCTTTAAAGTAAGTGATTGAGCCTTTTCTTCCCATTTACCACCTTCAATTAACTGCAGATAAAGAATCTTGCCAACAATAAGTATAGCAAATGCAAGCATGAATATATATATCACACCAACTCTCCATACTATTTCTTTTTTTAAAGGCATAAATTCATTTATTTTTCAACAATTATTTTTTTAGGCGGCTCCACCGATTCAGTTAAACCCAGGTCTTTGCTTTCAACTAATTTTGCAACTTCCGATTGTTTGCTATTAAACATCAACTCGGAGGATGTTGTTATAGCTTCTGCGCGTAAATCATTTATTTCTTTTGTTAGTTCGATACTGGCACGAACAACTTTTTCAGCATGATATCTGTTAGCGATATAGATAAATGCCAGAATAACAAGAAAAACAATGTACGGAAGCTGTTTCAAAACAAAATCATTGGCTATCAGGGAACCATCAAGCAGGTCTTTAATAGAACCAAATTTCTGTTCTTTGCGTTCTATCTTTTCTTCTATAAACTCTACATTTTCTTTTTTATCGCCAATCATATTCTTTCTGCTATTCGTAATTTAGCACTTCGTGCTCTATTGTTTTCCTTAATTTCAGCTTCGCCAGGTACAATTATTTTTCTGTTTACTGCCTTAAACGGAACTTCTATATTTCCAAAAAAATCTTTTTCGACTTCGCCTTCGAACAGACCGTTTTTAATAAAATTCTTAACAATCCTATCTTCTAACGAATGATATGTAATAACCACCAACCGTCCGCCCGGCTTTATTACCTCAATCGTTTGAAAAAGCATATCTTTTAAAAACTCCATTTCGCGATTTACTTCAATGCGTAATGCCTGAAATACTTTTGCCAGAAACTTATGTTCTGCATGTTTTGGTAAATAAGGCATTAAAACATCGGTAAACTCTTTTATTGTTTCTATTTTCTTGTTTCCCCTTTGATCAACGATTGCTTTTGCCAGTTTTCGGCTATTTTTTAACTCGCCATATTCCCAAAAAATTTTAGCCAAATGTCCTTCTTCATATTCATTCACCACATTCTTAGCTGAAATCTTTGCACTTTGATTCATTCGCATATCAAGCTCACCATCAAAACGAAATGAAAATCCACGCTCAGGATCATCAAAATGGTGTGACGAAACACCTAAGTCTGCTAATAAACCATCAACCTGGTTTATTTTATGATACTTCAAAAAATTCTTCAAGAACCTGAAATTGTGATTAACAAAAACAAATCGCTTATCATCAATTAAATTTGGCAAAGCATCATCATCCTGATCGAATGCAACCAGTTTGCCTTTATTTATATCTTTTATGATTTCTCGTGAATGACCTCCTCCACCGAAAGTTACATCGACATAAATCCCGTCTGGCTTAATTTGCAAGCCATTAACACTCTCTTTAAGCAAAACTGGTGTATGATATTCCATTTATTTATCATTTTCCAGATTTAATTCACCTCCCATAATTTTTTCAGCCAAAGCTGCAAAATCATCATAACCTTCTTCGGCCGAATCATACAATTCTTTAGACCAAATCTCAATTTTTCCGTCTTGTCCCGTTAAAATTGCTTCTTTAGATATATTTGCAAGGTCCAGTAATCGCTTTGGAATTAACATTCTGTTGTTGCTATCAAGAATAATTTCTGCTGATCCTCGATAAAAATTCCTTAGAAATTTATTGTGTTCCTTGTTATAAGGATTAATTTTACTTCGAATTATAGAATTTTGTCTTTCCCATTCTTCAATTGGAAAGAGAACTAAGCACTCTTCAAAAATATCTTTTTTAACAACAAATCGGCCCTGAGAAACAGAACCCATCTGCTTCTTGAGTGTTGAAGGAAAAGTCACCCTTCCTTTTTCATCAACCTTACAATTATAATCACCGATAAATGTTATCATGTATATTGCCTATTTAACTTGTAAAAATATACAAAAATCTACCACAATATACCACTTTCCTCCATTTTTTACCACTATGTTAATAACTTTTA
>JAUVLS010000258.1 GCA_030600625.1 Bacteroidales bacterium | reverse complement strand
ACACTTTTTTGTTGAGATTATTATATATTCCACAATCTTTTAAAACACAACCTTAATATTTTAATTGTTTTCGTTGTTAAAAGTTTACAATGCAAAGAAACAAGTACATGTTTTAAATTTTATTATCAGAATTTTAAACTTACGTTAATAAATAGTGTTGTATTTTTTTTGTTAACTTTATCATAATATAGATTTAAACATAACTTATACTGATGTGAATAATATTATTGTATTTTAGTCGATTAGGATTTAATAAAAAATTTGAAATATGAATAACAAAGATTTTAGGATATTACTTGTTGATGACGAGCCGGATATATTGGAATTTTTGAGTTACAATATCAACAAAGAAGGGTATGAAGTTCATACTGCACAGAATGGTAAAGAAGCCATTGAGAAGGCTAAGAAAATTAACCCTCATTTAATATTACTTGATGTAATGATGCCTGAAATGGATGGTATTGAAACTTGTGAAATATTAAGACAAAATAAGAATTTTAAAAATACGATAATAGCTTTTTTAACGGCAAGGGGCGAAGATTATTCTCAAATAGCAGGGTTTGATGCAGGTGGTGATGATTATATTACTAAACCTGTAAAACCAAAAGTTATAGTTAGCAGAATAAAAGCTTTGTTAAAAAGATTTAAGGATGTTAACGAAGATGAAAAAAGAGAAAATCTTATCATTAAACAATCAAATATAATTATTGACAGAGAAAAATATATTGTAATTAAGGACGGAGAGGAGTTAGTTCTTCCTAAAAAGGAGTTTGAACTATTAGTTCTTTTAATTACAAAGCCTGACAGAGTTTTTACTCGTGACGAGATATTTAGTGCTGTGTGGGGCGATAATATTATTGTTGGTGACAGAACTATTGATGTTCATATACGAAAGTTAAGAGAGAAAATAGGAGAAAATCATATTAAAACAATAAAAGGGGTAGGATATAAATTTGTTGATTAATATAGTATAAAATGGATATAAAAAAGCTCGGTTTTTCCGAGCTTTTTTATTCAGGTAAGTTTTATACTATTTCTTATTGTTTAATTGATATTCCACAAAGTCACGTTGAGCTTTTACCAGGTTAATTGATTGTAATAAGAAGTTTTGAACTTCGTTCAATACACCTAAATACAATATACTATTTCGTGTTCCGGCCTCGTTATGTTTGATTCTTTTAATTTGTTTTTTCCTGCAATCTTTTAAGTCGTTAAGAATACTCTGTTGTTTCTCAATTAAATTTGGGATGTTTTCAAATTGTTTCTTATCAATAGTATCGATTATTACCTCAAATAAATCAGTGCCATTTTCTTTAAGTTCATTTAATTCATCTATTTGGACTTTTAATAGTGGTTTATGATTATTATCTATATATTCGAAACTTGGATTAGAGATAAAAGATAAAGAATGTGCCATTTCTCTTAAGTAATCTATAACCTGAACATAAAAGTGGCCGGTTTCGCCTTCTTCTTCTTCTTGTAATTTTAGAAGCGTATTATGAACATTAGCTTTTAAGTATTTGGCATCAGCGTTAAGAGCATCTACCTTTTTACATACATTCTTTAATAATTTACGATCTTCGTTTGTTAAACCTACAACTATATCAGCAAATAAATTCACAACAGATTTAAGCATGTTTCTAACTTCCAAAGAGCATTTTGTTATTATATTTTCTGCATGCAAATCTTCATCAGCTAATCTTTTTACTTTTTGTTTTTCAGCTTCTTTTTTATTGAAAGATATATGTGTGTGAACTATTGTATACAATGCAATTAGTACAAAAGCAAAAATTGCAAAAGCTCCTCCCCAGCTTATAATTAATGCTATTAAAAAAGCAACTGTGAAGGCAGAAAAGGCGGTCATAAACCATCCTCCAATTACAGTAACAACACCCGTAATTCTATAAACTGCACTTTCTCTTCCCCATGCTTTATCGGCGAGTGAAGTACCCATTGCAACCATGAAAGTAACATAAGTTGTTGATAATGGCAGTTTCATTGATGTTGCCAGAGATATTAAAATGCTGGCAACAGTTAAATTTACTGATGCTCTAACCATATCAAATGAAGGTGCATCTTTCTGGTTTCTTAATTTATTGTTGTATTCTGTTTGGTCAAATCTTTTTGATACACCTTTTTTTAATGATCCTGGTGTGAGTTTTTCAACAGTTTTACCAATATCCATTGCTGTTCGTACAATAGTTCTGGAAAGAAAACTTGAACCGAACCTTTCACTACCGGCACCCTGTCTGCTTAAATTTATTTCGGTTTCGGTAACTTTTCTTGCTTTTTTTGATAACCATAATGTTACTACCATTATCATACCGGCTATAAGCAGTAAGTATGTATTTGCTTTTGCTTTACCTGTTAATGCAAGCATTAAAAAACCATCAGGATCGGTTCCCGGGTCAGCAATAAATGCCTGGAATGATTTTAAACCAGCCAGAGGTACTCCAATGAAGTTTACCAGGTCGTTACCGGCAAAAGCCATTGCCAATGCAAAAGTTCCAACCAGAACGATCATTTTTAATATATCTAATCGTACAACCCAATAAAGTATTTGCAGTAAAATTGTCCATCCAATAAAACTATAAAGTATAATTAATGTGGAGTTACTCTTAATCCAGTTTGTAGTATCTTCAGTTAAAAACGATGACCCTTTAGCACCTTTTATTAAGATGAAATATGTTATTGCTGTAATAGCAATTCCACCCCAAATAGCGCCAAAATATTTAAATGTCTTTTTATAATTGAATGAAAATACTAATCGCGTAATGTACATTACAATTGAACCTACAGTAAAGGCGACAACTACAGACAGTAAGATTCCTGATATAATTGCCAGTGCTTTACCCGAATTTATATAATTATTCAGATCGCCAACTGTTTGTCCAAGATGTTTTATTTTAATTAATGAAACAGCAACCGCAGAGCCTAAAAGTTCAAATACAATCGAAACAGTTGTTGATGTTGGCAATCCTAATGTATTAAATACATCAAGTAATACAACATCTGTAAGCATAACAGCAAGAAATATGATCATTATCTCCGAAAAATAGAACTGGTCCGGATGAAATATTCCTTTTCTGGCAACCTCCATCATTCCACTTGAAAAAGTTGTTCCAATAAGAATACCTATACTCGCAATAATCATAATAATATAGCGAGGTGCAACTTTAGATCCAATAGCCGAATTTAAAAAGTTTACTGCATCGTTACTA
>JAUVLS010000020.1 GCA_030600625.1 Bacteroidales bacterium | reverse complement strand
AATTAATTTTTCTAAATCATCCTGAGCATAAATAGGAATTCCTGCAGGATATAAACTACCAGCTAATTCAGCAGGATATTTTCTTCCATCAATATCTGGAATTTGAGCAGCAGTAAAAGCAACAACATTATAATCCGCGTTGTCTCTGTAATAAGTATTAAAGTTATGGAAATCTCTTCCGGCGGCTCCGATAATAAGAACATTTTTCTTAGCCATAATTCCTCCTTTTTTATTTTAATTGTTTATTTTTAAATAATTGTCAGACAAAGTTATATTTTAAAGTCATAATTCATAGTTTAACTATATAAAGTTTAGGTTGTGAATTGCTTAACATTTTTTAACAATCTTTTAATTCAGTGATAATTATAGAAATCCGATAAAAAGAATGAAAACATGTTAAGAAACATGTATATGTTAATAACAGATTTTTTGTTTGAACAATTTATAATAAAAATATGCTTTAACTTAGTATAGAAATCAATTACGAATAATAAGGTAGATGAACTTTCTTGCACATATATATCTTTCCGGAAATAATGATGAAGTTAAAATCGGTAACTTCATTGGAGATTATGTGAAAGGAAGTGCATATCATATTTATCCTGAAAAGATAAAAGAAGGAATATTATTACACAGATTTATAGATTCTTTCACAGATAAAAGTACACATACACTTGATGCTAAATCATTATTTGCCCCAAAATACAGAAAGTATGCAGGAGTAGTTATTGATATTATTTATGATCATTTTCTTGCTGCTAACTGGAATAGGTATTCTTATGTAACACTAAAAGATTTTATTGATGATTTTCATGAGTTGCTAATTAAACACAATGATATGCTTCCAACCGAAGTGCAAAATTTTGTTCCTAAGCTAATTCATAATAAAAGGATATATTCATATAAAGATATCGAAGGTATTCGATCGGTATTAAGTACAATGTCAAAATATACTTCATTGCCTGACCATTCAGATTTTGCCATTGAAGTATTAGAGAACAATTATGAACTGCTAAAACGATATTTTTTCTTATTTTTCTCTGATATTATATATTACATAAAAACAGTGCATAATATAGATATTAAAGGAATTTAATGCTTATTTAACATATTACAACTTTGATTTCTGCTGATTTTTCGATAATTTTGCAATTCCTGAAAAGTCCTTTTTAGATTTAATTCCTAGTGTAAAAAGGATTTATATAATCTGCATTTTAAGTTCTTTTGAAAACAATATTGCAGACTAGATTTTTGAATTATCTAAATTGATAAGAGAGATGGCTAATTATTCAGCAGAAGAAAAAGTTCAAATATGTCACAAGTCACAAATTAAATTAGATCAGTTACTTGATGAAAACCCCAGACTTAAAGAAATATTATTTAATTCAGAAAATGAACTTGAGGTAAATCAATCTATAAAAGAATGGGCTGAATCGGAGCTAAAAAACAACGAATTAGCTTTCAAATACTATAAACAAGAAGTTTCAGGCCGAAAAGTTTTTGAGAAAATAAAATGGCAGGAGGTTGCTGCAATTCGAATTCTGGATTATATCGATCATACCGATCAGGTATATACAGATCTTAACGTACGCGGACAAAAGCGTACAAACACACCATTTAAGATTTTATGGCTTGCTGCTAAAGATGGAACCGGTGGAGGTAAATACTGCTTTTTTTTAGATATGTTGGAATTATTCAGACAATTTTCTGGTCGAAAGAAATACAGGACACCTTCGAGAGAACAAATTGAACAATGGATGGACAAACATCCATCGGGATTGGATCAGGATATTATAGAAAAAAGGGAGAAAAATAAAGAACGAATCATTAATATTATTATTGATTTAATTGATTCGGGTAAAATAAAAAGTGCCAGATTTTCTTTCGAAGCAGGATTATCATTTGAAGAAAAAACAGACAAGATAAACGAATGGTGGAATAGCAAATTATTTCATTTAAAATTTGCCGTTAGGAACCCTGAGCTTTTAAACAAAATGCTTGATTATTCATTGGATTCCGAAACAATGTCAATATTAAAAGAAGCTGAAACCCAGAAAATTCCATTCTTTGTTAATCCATATTATCTTTCTCTGCTGAATCCAGATAAAAGAAAAAAATCATATTCTGATGCAGCAATACGGGATTATATTGTTTATAGTAAAGAATTAGTTAACGAATTCGGGCATATTGTTGCTTGGGAAAAAGAAGATATTGTTGAACCGGGAAAACCTAATGTCGCTGGCTGGATGCTTCCATCAACATATAGTGTTCATCGAAGATATCCTGAAGTTGCTATTCTTATACCGGATTCTATGGGAAGAGCTTGTGGAGGATTATGTGCTTCTTGCCAACGAATGTATGATTTCCAAAGAGGCAACTTAAATTTTGACTTAAAAAAACTTGAACCAAATGAAAAATGGCCTGCCAAACTTGAACGTTTATTAAAATACTTTGAAGAAGATACTCAGTTACGCGACATATTAATTACCGGAGGCGATGCTTTAATGAGTTCTGATAAATCATTACAAAAAATACTTGATGCTGTTTATGAAATGGCTTACAGGAAAAAAAAGAAAAATAAATCTCGTGAAAATGGCAAGAAATATGCTGAAATGTTACGAGTAAGGTTAGGAACAAGATTGCCGGTTTATTTACCTCAGCGAATAACACCTGAATTAATAAAAATATTAACTGATTTTAAAGACAAAGCTTCTAAAATAGGTATTCATCAATTTGTAATTCAAACACATTTTGAATCGGCAATGGAGATTACTCCTGAAGTTAAAGAGGGAATACAAAAATTTACAAAAGCCGGTTGGACAGTTACAAATCAGCTTGTTTTTACTGCAGCATCTTCACGTAGAGGCCATACAAACAAATTACGTAAAGTTTTAAATGATATTGGAGTTATTACTTATTATACTTTTTCTGTAAAAGGTTATATGGAGAATTATAATAATTTTGCAACTAATGCTCGTGCTGTTCAGGAGCAACTGGAAGAAAAAAAGATAGGAAAAATCCCTCAAAAGTATATAGAGCTTCTAAAAACCTATCAGCTTAATGCAAACAATATAATAGAAAATATTAATTACTTACGCGAGCAAGAGGACCTGCCTTTTTTGGCAACCGACAGAAATGTGCTAAACATTCCGGGAGTTGGGAAAAGCCTTACTTTCAGGACTGTAGGCATTACACGTCGAGGGCGAAGAATATTAAAATTTGATCATGATTCAACACGTAATCACAGTCCAATTATTAATAAAATGGGTGATATTATTATTGTTGAATCGAAACCTATTAGCGAATACCTAAGACAGTTAGAACGAATGGGCGAAAATAGTGAAGATTACAGTACAATATGGGGCTATTCAATAGGTGAAACAGAAAAAAGATTTCCTGTTTTTGAATATCCTAAATACAATTTTGAAATAACAAAAGAATTTTCAAATTTAAAACTGTAACTTTTATTATTTTAGAAGTTCTAACCTGCTGGCATCTAATCTTAGAAAGATAAAAAGCAGAATGGTAAATGCCCAGAGAGACGATCCTCCGTAACTAAAGAATGGTAATGGAATTCCGATTACAGGAACTAAACTAATGGTCATCCCAATATTAATAACGATATGGAAGAAAAGCACCGAAACAACACCATATCCGTAAATTCTACTAAAAGGCGATCTTTGTCTTTCTGCTATTCCGATTAGCCTGTACAAAAAGAAAACAAAAAGAGAAACCACAAAGAATGTTCCTACAAAGCCCCATTCTTCACCAATGGTACAAAAAATAAAATCGGTACTTTGCTCAGGCACAAAATCAAATTTTGTTTGAGTTCCTCTTAAAAATCCTTTTCCATACAATCCTCCTGAACCAATTGCAATCTTAGATTGATTTACATTATATTCAACACCATATGGGTCTGATTCTAAGCCTAAAACAACATTGATTCTTTTCTGCTGATGCGGCTCAAGAAAATTATTAAACACACGATCAACAGAATAAGTTAATAGTACAGAACCAATCAAAAATACAAGAAGTAAAGCAACATTCTTTATTTTATATCTTATCGCAAGAATAATATATACTAATCCGGAAATACCTAATGCTGCGAGAATAATATAATAATATGACAATCCCATATTTAACACTTCGTTAATACCATACAATACCGCTGAAGTTAAAACCAGTATACCAAACCCAATACCAAGGTTTTTAAGTCTTCTGTTTAAAAACCAAAAAATAATAAATACTATTGCAATGGATAATAAAATTATTATCAACTTTTCAAGTACCAGTGCAAGAACAAATAGGATAACAACAAAGAAGCCCAAGAGCAAAATGCTTTCGGAAATACCCTCGCGATAAAGAACAAGTATAAAAACAAAATAAACTAATGCAGAACCGGTGTCATTTTGTAATAAAATTAATAGCGAAGGAATTAAAATAATTGCAGCAACACGAAGATATGATTTTAATGTATTTATTTGAACATTGTATGAACTCAGATATCTAGCCAGTACCAATGCAGTAGCTATTTTAGCAAATTCTGCAGGCTGGATGTGAAAACGACCAATCTCAAACCATGATTTAGCACCATGAACTTCCTTGCCAAATATCAATACAGCTATTAACAAGAAAATCATTAGTCCATAAACAACATAGGCAAAATAAGAATAAAAATTAATATCAATGATAAAAACAATGAATGCAATTACTAATGCCGCAGCGATCCATATTAATTGTTTACCATAACGCTGAGAAAAATCAAAGATACTATGATGATCTTCGTTGTAAACAGCTGCATAAATATTTATCCAGCCTAAAAATACTAAGACTAAATACATTGCAACTGTTAGCCAGTCTATATTACTCCATATGTTTACTCGTCTCTGCATTATAATTTATTTCTGCATTTAAAACATATTCTTCCCACCAGGGAACAGAAATTGAATCATTTAAGTATTCCTCTATCATCAATTTTGCAGTTGGGGCTGCCCATGTACTACCAAATCCTCCATTTTCAATATACACAGCAATTGCTATTTGGGGATTTTTCTTAGGGGCGAAAGCTATAAAGATAGAATGATCTTTACCGTGAGGATTTTCGGCAGTTCCTGTTTTCCCGCAAACAGTAATTTCCGGTATTTGTGCACTACGGGCTGTACTACCACTTCCAGGTTCTCCATTAACTGCAAGATCCATACCTTCAATCACTATTTCAAAATAATTTGAATCTATTTTAGTGTAATTTTTTTGATAAAACCTTTCATCTAATTCAAAATCACCTTCTATTTCTTTTACAACATGAGGAGTAAAATAATATCCTCTGTTTGCAATTGCTGCTGTCATATTTGCCATTTGCAACGGAGTTGTACCCAACTCGCCCTGGCCAATTGCCATAGATATAAGTGTTAATGATCGCCAGCCATTTTCTCCATAAACACGATCATAAGTTTGTTTAGTTGGTACCAAGCCCTTTAACTCATTATCAAAATCACTATTCAGATATTCTCCAAAACCAAAAGACATGATATATTCTCTCCATTGATCAAAAGATTCCCGAATTGAAGAATATTTTTTATTATCCAATATACTCCTGAAAACATTGCAATAGTACGTATTACATGACATCTGAATGGATTCAATTAAATTTAATGGAGATCTATGAAAATGACATCCAACTCTAAGTCCTCTTGAATAATATGCTCCGGCACATTCGTATTTAGTGTATGGAAAAAGAGTTTTTTCCTGTAATCCAATTAAGGCATTAATAACTTTAAATGTCGATCCCGGAGGATATTGTGCCATTAAGGCTCTGTTAAATAATGGTTTTATAGTATCTGACATTAAAGTTACATAATTCTTTGTTCTTATACGTCCTACCAGTAATTCAGGATTATATGTTGGCGAAGAAACCAGAGCCAATATTTCACCTGTCGATGGTTCTATGGCAACAATACTTCCAATTTTATTTTTCATTAACTTTTCGCCATAAGCCTGCAAATCGCTATCAATTGTAGATATAATATTTGAACCAACTTTAGCTTTTCGATCTAATCTGCCATTTGCATAAGATCCTTGTATTCTATTATGTACATCTACCAAATACACATTAACACCTTTTTGCCCACGCAAATATTCTTCATACGATTGTTCAATACCACTAACTCCAATATAATCACCCGATTTATAATATTCGTCACTCTCGATAATTTTATTATTAACCTCTCCCACATAACCCAATAAATGAGCCCCGTTTTCTGAAGTATATTTTCTCAATGTTCTGGCCTGAACAAAAAATCCGGGATATTTATAAAGTTTTTCCTGTAAGTTAGCATATGTTTTCGAGGAAACTTGCTTTAAAAAAATTGATGAATTATAAACTGAAAATTCCTTAGCTCTCCTTAAAGCTTCATTAACATACTCTTTTGTGATATCCAATATCTGACAAAACTCCGTGGTATCGAAAGGTTCAAGTTGCCGTGGAATCACCATTAAATCATAAGCAGCCTCATTATAAACAAGCAATTTCCCTTCTCTGTCGTAAATTAAACCACGAGCCGGGAATTGTGTAACATAACGAAGAACATTACTACTGGCAGTTAATTTGTAAGTGCTATCGACAACCTGAATAACAAAAAGTTTTACAATATATACCAATCCTATCAGGATGATAATAAAGCGAATAATATGTCTTCTGTTAGCAAAAGAATCCACAATAAAACTATGTAACAAGCATTTTACCGTCTGGTATCTTTCCGATAAAAATACTGGCTTATTAATACTAATATAATCGTAAACATTGAGCTTAAAATGACTCTTGCAAATGTGGCAAAAAAGTCTGAAAACCGTAATACTTCTATAAAAAATAAAAAGAAATGATGAGCAAGAATTAAAATGACAGCATATCTGAGAAACCAATTAGCACCATAATATCTAAGTTGTGGTAAAGTTTCTGATTCATATCCGTCTCTCGGCGAAATTACCTTTAAAATATATGGTCGTAAAAAAGCCATAAAGACTGTTGCAGAACTATGCATTCCAACCGTGCCTGAAAATAAATCAATAGTTAATCCTAAAATAAACGCTGTTATCAACAATAACCATTTAGGAGTTTCAAAAGGTAAAGCTAAAATGAATAAAACATAAATATAAGGATTAATATACCCACTAAACTGAATATTATTCAGAATAAATACTTGTAAAAAAACAAGTAAAATAAAACTTACCAGGTATCTCGGAAATAATTTAATCATTTTTAACAGTTTGATTTTCTAATTCTAACTTTTCGATTTGAAGTAAATTCCCAATTACATTTACATTACCAAGACTTTTAAAATCAGTAGATAACTTTACTTCTATTTCGTAAAAACTACCCTTTTTTTCTTCAAAATCACTAATAAAACCAATAAGAATTCCTTCCGGGAAAATTGAAGAAAACCCACTGGTTATAATTGTATCACCAACCTGAATGTCTGCATGTAACGGGATTTCATTTAAAATAGCAGTCTGATAACCTTTCCCATCCCAGTTTAGAGAGCCAAAATATCCATTCTTCTTAACCTTTGAACTAATTCTTAAATCAAGGTTTAATAAAGATATAACTGTTGCATAATTCTTTGAAACTCCTTTTACAATACCAACAATACTTCCATCTGAAACTACTGCCATTTCAGGTCTGAGTCCTTGTTCATTTCCTTTATTAAGAGTAAGAAAATTATGTTTTTTATTTATTGAATTGTTAATTATACGAGCTGATGTATACATATAACGTTGATTAAAAATTGTATCGTTAACAGAACGAAAGAATATCTCATCCGATTTATATGTTGATTCGATAATATTTAATAAACGGTTATTTTCCTTAGCCAATCTATTATTTTCTTCAGCTAATGACAAATACTGTTTTAGTTTTGTAGTTTTTGTATAAAAATTCCCGGTAACCTGCCTTGTAAGATTTACAAATTTGGCTTTATGAAAATTATTCTTATTTATAAGTAGAGAAATAGAAAAAACCTCGAAAAGAATGAATAGAAGTAAAAAATGTATTCTCAATAAAAAATTAATCAAACTTCTCATATTCTATTCACATTATAGGATTTTCTTATCTCATTAAGAATGGAAATTTATCAACGTTTTTAAGTGAAATTCCTGTGCCTCGTGCAACAGCATGTAAAGGATCCTCTGCTACTCGAAACTGTATTCCAATTTTATCTGTTAATCGTTTAGCTAATCCGCGCATTAATGCTCCACCTCCCGCTAAATAAATTCCATCATCAACTATATCGGCATATAATTCAGGGGGAGTTTGTTCCAATACACTAAGAATAGCTGTTTCAACTTTTGACATTGATTTATCTAAACAATGAGCAATCTCCTGATACGAAACAGGAATTTCGACTGGCATTGCAGTCATTAAATTAGGACCTCTAACAAGAAAATCTTCAGGTGGATTTTCTAACTCAGCCAAACATGATCCAACATTAATCTTAATTTCTTCCGCAGTTCTTTCTCCAATTTTAATATTATGCTGATGTCGCATATATGCTTGAATGTCAGATGTAAAAGCATCACCTGCAATACGTATTGATTTGTTACTTACAATTCCTCCAAGAGCAATTACAGCAACTTCAGTTGTACCACCTCCAATGTCAACCACCATACTACCCTTAGGTTCTTCAACATCAATACCCATACCTATTGCAGCAGCCATTGGTTCGTAAATCATATAAACATCACGTCCACCTGCATGTTCCGAAGAATCCCTAACAGCTCGCATTTCTACTTCAGTACTACCTGAAGGGATACAAACAACTATTCTTAACGAGGGCGCAAATAATTGCGATTTTTGATTAATCATTTTAATCATTCCCCGAATCATTAGTTCGGCAGCATTGAAATCTGCTATTACACCATCTCTTAATGGTCTGATAGTCCTAATATTTGTGTGTGTTTTACCATGCATCAAACGAGCTTTTTTACCAATAGCAATAAGCTTACCGGTAGCCTGCTCTACAGCAACAATTGATGGTTCGTCAACAACAATTTTATCGTTATAAATAATAATAGTATTAGCCGTTCCTAAGTCAATAGCTAATTCCTGAGTAAAAAACGAAAACAATCCCATTATGTGTTATATATTAAATTAAGTCCCTTGTTTATATTAATGTTTAAAATGCCGTGTTCCTGTAAATACCATTGCCATTTCGTGCTCGTTGCAATAATCGATCGATTCCTGATCTCTTACCGATCCTCCGGGCTGAATAACCGAAGTTATTCCTGCTTCGTTTGCTATTTGCACAGAATCAGCAAAGGGGAAAAAAGCATCCGATGCCATCACAGCACCATTTAAATCAAACTTAAAACTATTTGCTTTTGTGATAGCTTGTTTAAGTGCATCAACTCTTGATGTTTGTCCTACTCCGCTTGCACAAAGTTGTTTGTTTTTAGCTAAAACTATTGTATTCGATTTTGAATGTTTTACTAATTTATTTGCAAATAATAAGTCTTCTACTTCTTCTTTCGTTGGAGCTTTCCTGGTTGCTGTTTTTAAATCATCAGCAATTTCCATTTTTAAATCTTTGTCTTGAACAAGTGCTCCATTTAACATTGATCGATATTGTTTTTCAGGAAACTGATTCATTTTCTGAATCAATATAATCCTGTTTTTCTTTTTCTTTAACACCTCTAAGGCATCATTAGCATAGGATGGTGCAATAATTACTTCAAAGAAAATTTTATCGATCTCAATTGCAACATCCTTACTTACTTCTTTATTAGAAATTAAAATACCTCCAAATGCGGAAATCGGATCACCGGCTAAAGCATCGTTCCATGCATCAACCAAATTACCTCTTGATGCAATACCGCAAGCATTGTTGTGTTTTAATATAGCAAAAGTTGTTTCGTCAAATTCAGCAATTAATTGAACAGCAGCCTCAATATCCAATAAATTATTATACGATATTTGCTTGCCATGTAACTGATCAAATATATCATCTAATTTCCCAAAATAAAATCCTTTCTGATGTGGATTTTCTCCATAACGCAATTCTGTTCCTGAAATGGAACTTTGCTTAAACACAGGTTTTTGTATATCTCTGTTAAAGTAATTAAAAATTGCAGTATCGTAATGCGATGAAATACTAAATGCTTCTAATGCAAACTTTTTACGATCTTCAATTGAAATCTCTCCATTTTTTGCTTCAAGCAAGTCTAACAACTCCTGATACTGATTTTTTGAAGGAACAATCAGTGCATCTTTAAAATTTTTTGCTGTAGCACGTATTAACGAAATACCTCCTATATCAATTTTCTCAATAATATCTTGTTCGCCTGCCCCTGACAACACTGTATCTTCAAAAGGATATAAATCAACAATCACTAAATCAATTTCTGGAATTTGGTATTGTTCAAGTTGTTCAATATCGGAATTATTATCTCTTCGAGCCAGAATTCCACCGAACACCTTTGGATGCAAAGTTTTTACCCTGCCTCCCAAAATCGAGGGGTAATCAGTAAGATCTTCCACCGCAATTACAGGAACTCCAAGCTTTTCGATAAACTGCTTAGTCCCTCCGGTTGAATATATTTGTATGTTTAATTTATTAAGTTTTTCAATAATCGCTTCTAAATTAGCTTTATCAAAAACCGAAATTAATGCTGATTTGATACGCTTTAAATCGCTCATTTACATATTCTTGTTAAATTCCGACAAAAATAATCAAAAAAAACTGTAAAATGGTAATTAGATAAGTTTTAATATTTGCAAATACCCTGCTAAATGAACTATTCTAATAATTGTTCGAAAATATAAATAATACGTCAAAAAAAAAATCACATATCGTATATTTGTTAAAATCTTTTTAACATTATTACTGAGGTTGATATGTTATTTTTAAATCTTATAAAAGAAAGCTTCCTGTTTGCAATTAACGCTCTGAAAGTAAATAGATTAAGAACTTTGCTAACTTTGCTTGGAATTACAATTGGAATTTTTGCTATTATTTCTGTTTTCACTGTACTTGACTCTTTAGAAAGTACCATCCGAAATAGTTTATCATCATTAGGCGATGATATTATTTATGTTCAGAAATGGCCTTGGGCTCCACCTCCGGGAGAAGAATATGCCTGGTGGGAATATTGGAACAGACCGGTTCCAACAATTAAAGAGTATGAACAATTTAAGAAAAGATCAGACAGAGCAGAAATAATAAATTTTGCTGCATCAACTCTTCGAAATGTTAAATACAAAAACAATACTCGGGAAGATGTTATTATCTGGGCAAATTCACATGAATTTGAAAGAATAAGAGCATTTGAATTAGAAGATGGCCGTTATTTCTCTCCATTTGAATCGGTAGCCGGTAAAAACATTTGTTTAATTGGCCATCAGGTAGCGAAAGATCTTTTTCAGGGAATAAATCCAATTGGAAAAGAGATAAAGATTCAAGGACGAAAAAT
>JAUVLS010000194.1 GCA_030600625.1 Bacteroidales bacterium | reverse complement strand
TCATTTAATAATTCAATTTTATATTCACTCTGATTTTTGAGTGTAAAATCAAGCATAGCCTGCATAGTATATGGAGTATTTTTTTTCCAAAACCGATTACTTTTTTTAATTTCAGGATATTTGAGTAAATCATAGAACCTTGCAGTACTATCAAAGTAATTTTTACGAATTAAAAAATCGCCATCATAAATATCTTCGAATACAAGTAAACCTTCCGAATAATAGCAAATATGTGCTTTTGCTCCTGTAATAGAATCCCCGGGTAGTTCCTGATATATAAAACTTCGGTCTCTTTCAATTACTTCATCAGTATTCTGAGGATTGGTTCTAACAAGGTGTTGATTATATGAAATGGAAGTGATCGTGTCAATTGAACTAATGGTTTTCTCGATAATCCTGACAGGATCACGTTCTGTTTTACATAATACAAGTAAAAATACATTTAAGATGATAATGAAAATGATTTTTCTCATTAGTGATTTAATTACTTTTTGGATATATCTTCATCGGAATTATGTTGAGAAAGTATTATAGGATATTTCTTCCTTACTTCTTTTTGTAATTTTTTTCCTAAACTTTCATACTCAATATTATATTTTTCAAGCGCATATTGATTTCTAAAATCTAATATTATACTAAACACCATATCATTGTAGTCTGAGTAATCTTTATAAGATGTAGAATTATTAAATGTTAAGCCTATAACATATTTCTCTGATTCGGATATAAACTTGGTTAGTTTGGGTTTAATTATTTCTACATTATTTTCAATGTCTGTAGCGTCTATTTCAAAAAACTCGATAGACTTTTTGACTAAATCTTCTAACTCAAATTCTTCAACATCTATAGGTGGAAGCTTACGTGTAAACGCTGTAGGAGGGTACAAGTATGCTGCATTATCATTAGGATAACACACATATCCAGTTTTTAATAAATTGTTTCTTCTTAGAATTTGTTGAAGTTCATAAATTTGTTTCATTGCTGTATTTTCATCTACAGCTAATTGTATGGTAACAATATTTAAATCAAGTTGATTAAACTTTGATTTTTCGTCTATTATTAGTTTTTCTAAATCAGCGAATTCTCCAGTTTGATTTTGGACTATGACTTTATTTTCGTGTATGCCAACAAAAAGGCATAATTCAGGTCTTTCTAATTTTTTATAATTTTTTACTGTTGGAGGCTTTATGTTTAAGTTTTTCTCAGCTAAGAAAACATCCAACGAATTTTCAAAATTTGTTTTGGTAAACTCAGAACTATTTAAATCATTCCACCAAATTTTAATTTTATTATTTGTGATTTGAAATTTTAATGCAATTGGTTCGCCATTAGGTACGTTTAAAACTATATTGTTATCCTTTATTTTATAATTGTACTCTTTTAGTTTAACTCGATTTTCCAGTATTGAGAATTTATCTTCGCTAAATTTGATCAAGTATCCATAGGTATCTTTTGTTTCATTTTTCCACAACCCTTTAACTTGGTTAATACTGTTTTGAGATTCAAAAAATGAAAAGTTCTTTAATACTTTGCCGGGACCATTTACTGTTAAATTGGCAAACAGCAAGAATGTAATAAGTGCAAAAGGAATAATTATAAAAGCTTTAAGTTTAGCTTTAAAACCTGATTTAATTTTGTTCATCATGGCAATACGTTTTTTAATTGATATTAGATTAAAATTATTTACAAGCTGTACAGATGGTATTGAAATAAATTGATTGAGTAATAATTCCTGATAATCGAATAGATTGTAGCCTTTTCTTACAACCTCACTATCGGCAATATATTCATGGTTTGTTTTTATTGCTTTGTGTAATATCCATGCTAAAGGATTAAACCACTGGAAAATTGTTAAGAAATGTGCCAATAATAAATCGACAGAATGCTTTTGTATAATGTGTACTTTTTCGTGAGCAAGAACCTGATCTGATTTATTATTGCTTACAATATTCTTGTTTATGAAAACATAGCCCAGAAAAGAAAAAGGAGGGAGGTTCTCATTTACTTTAATCAGCTTTACATCATTCTGGTATTCAACAAAATTATTTGATATGGTTTTATAAATCCATTTAAATAATATTAAAATCCTTGAAAGAAAAACGATTACTCCAATTATATATGTAATTAAAAGTAACTGTGCAATTGAAATTTTTATATTTTTTGTTGATTGTAATTCATGACGTGTTTCAATAGCACTATTCTTAATGTTCTCTTCACTTTTCAAGGTGTTGGAATAACTATCATAATCAAATTCTTCGAATCCTGAATTATTTTGATTGTTCTGTGAATATAAATATTCAGGATCGGTAATTGCAATAAGTTGTTCGTAGTAGCTTCTGAATTTTCCTATTTCCTTAAAATGAGATTCAAATTTCTGTGTGCTTGAAACATTAAAACTTACATGAACAATTGGAATTGTTAGAGAAAAGAACATAATTGAAATCAGGTATATCCGGTTAAACCGGAAATATGTTTCTTTTCGGAAAAAGAAAATGTAAACCAGTAACAGAATGGATAAACACAATCCGGATTCAAATAAGTATAATAAAAATTTAACCATTCTTTTTCTTATTTTTTATTTCGTTAAGCATTTTCATAACTTCTTCAACTTCGTCAATATCCAGGTTTTTATTTTCCGAAAAGAAATTAACAACTTGTTTAAGTGAGTTATTATAGTAATCTTTTATAAGTCTGCCCATTTGACTTTTCCTGTATTCTTCTTTTGTAATAAGTGGATAATACTGATATGTATTACCATATTTATTGAAGGAAACAATTTCCTTTTTTACTAACACCCTGACTATAGTAGAAACAGAATTATACGGAGGTTTTGGATCAGGAAACTGTTCAAGAATATCATTTATAAAACCTTTCTCTATTTTCCAGAGAATTTTCATGATTTTTTCTTCTGCTTTTGTTAATGCTGCCATATTTTTCATTGTTAGTTTGCAAAGGCGCTAAGCACCTATCTATTTTTAAAACTCTTAACTCAGAACTCTCGACTCAAAACTAATTTTTTACATGCATCGGTTCAGATTCGGAAATCACTGCAGGAACAGCGCCTTTTACTGCCAACTGCAAATGTTTCGGAAGATTTTCATATTTTTTACCAAATTGTTTCATGCTGAATTCATCTTTAACCTCGTTACCAGCTGCAACCAGTTCATTCTTTACTTTTATAAACATACCATAAGATGTTGCTCTGTCATTTTTTATTGAAATAATACCTTTTGACACTTCGATTTCTCCTAAAGGATCAATATTTTCAATTCTCTTTTCCGGTAGATTTTCCAAGTTTTGCGGATTTAAAAGAAACTCTTTTGTTTTTTGTCTTAGTAATGATAAAGGCATTTGTTCTCCTTCGACCATTAGCTGATCGTTAGCATTAACCAGTACTACCCAAACGTTACGTTCTTTTATTTCCGGTGGTGGTTGATCGGAGGGTGGAAACATTACTGTAATCATTCCTGTATCAATATCCATTGTAGTTGCTACCAGGAAAAAAATTAATAATAAAAACGCAATGTCTGCCATTGATCCTGCATTAATTGCTGCTAATTCTCTTTTTGCCATAGTTTTTATTAATATAACGAAATGTTTAATAAAATTATGATACAAACATATAACTTAAAATTAAGTTAAGCAACTAAAAATTAAGTTAAAATATTTATTATTAAGTTCTGTGATTTGTAAATGCCAGAAAATAAGTCACATGTATTCTGAAATTTATTTGAAGTTAACAATGATTAATATTTAGTTGTATATTTGATACAGATAAATTCTTATAAAATGAAAAACATAATTTATTTTTTATTCATAGCTGGGGCTTCTATTTTTATTTCTTGTGAGAATAATAATAACTCAACAGGTAATGGTGAAAATACATCTGAAGATAGTCTTGTCAATATTATTGTTTTTTATACTAATGATGAGCATGGATGGATGGAACCAACAAACGATTATGATGGAGCTGCAGGTTTAATGAACATGTGGAA
>JAUVLS010000109.1 GCA_030600625.1 Bacteroidales bacterium | reverse complement strand
AATCATTATTCGATATTCAAAAAAAAGTGATATATGACAGCCGACAATAGTGACAAAGCCTTTACGCTGAGTCAGGAGTTCTGAAATTGATAGCTCCCTTTCTTATTTTGTAATACCATCCATCTTTTGAACAATAAATTTATAATGATCTTTTAGTTCAGTTAAATCGTTATTTTTAAACCGTGTTTTTAGATTAAATCTTAATCGAGCAAACATTTTTTTAACTTCAATATAATAATGAAATGCAAATAATCCTGCAAAAGGCAAACTAACAGGAACGACAACTTGTAGCCACCAGGGTTTTAATACAGATAATCCAACTATAATAAGTATTATGTAATAGATTGGGAAAAGAAGTAATGCGATAACACTTCTGAATGAGCTTAAAAACTGTGGGTCTTTTACTTTTTTTGTTGCTAAAACAGGAATTTTGTATGGTAAATAATTTAAAATGCCACCATATAAGCATAATGGCAAGAATAAAATTGCCAGTAAAGCTTGTCCAATAATTCCCAGAGTAGAGAACTTAGGTTTTTGAATAACCCAATGCCTAAATTTTAATTTATTAAGGAGTTCTGAATATCTTAGAGTTTTTTCATTTAGTTCTTTTGCTTCTTCTGGATTCTTGTCTGCAAAATCATTTAATTGTTTAATAATATTTTGCTGGGCAAAAAGCTGGTTGGGTTGGTTTTTATTTTTAAACCCCATTTTTTTAATCATCTGAGGAAGGTAGATATACCTGATATTATCAAACATATCATAATATTCCTCATTTTCGATATGAATCATGTATTTCTTTAATTCTTCAGATAGTTTTTTCTGAAATAAATTCCTTGCACGTGGAGGATTCTTTTTATACTCATCGTAGTAATCCGATACACATATTGGTTCGCCATAATAAACAAACAATTTACTACGGAAATTAATATAATTACTCCAGTCCAGTCCGACAGGAATAATTTTGATATTTAGCTTAAAATTATTTGCTTCCTCTGCTTCAAATGCAATTCGCAAAATACCTTTTTTTAAAGGTTTTAATTTTCTTAATCCTGCATGAGTACCTTCAGGTAAAATAACCAGGCCGTTTTTATTTTTTAATACATCAATTGTTTTTTGAAAAGTAGCATCATTATTTTTTAAATTTTCTTTACCATCGCGGATTCTATAAATAGGTAACATTTTAAGAAAAGTTAAAATCTTGTTTATTGTTTTCTTTTTAAAAATATCTGCTCTTGATAAAAATACGGGTTGCGTTTTAACAGTTGCCAATATTGCCAATGCATCCATTAAAGCATTCTGATGATTTGGTGCGTATATTATGATATCATCTTTTGGTACATTTTCAAAATTATAAACTGTTGTTCTGAAATATGTTTTTGTAACTATATCAACATAAGGCCTGAATAATCCATATATTAGATGTTTTTTCTCGATAGTTTCTCTGCTTATAGCCATATTTTATTAGTTAATTATTTTAATTGGTTTTTTCGACATTATTGTAGCTATACCTAACCCGGATATAATATGCCAGATACCCCATAAAGCAGCAATAAATGCCATGCCGCCCAGTCCATTAAACAAATTGGGATTAAAAATTAAAACAAGTGCAAGGCCTGAATTTTGTATGCCTGTTTCAATTGTTATTGTTCTAACGTCATTTTTATTACGTTTAAAAAGTGAAGCTACAGAAAATCCGGTCATTAATGCGAGGGCATTATGTATAAATACAATTAAAAAAACCAAATGTACATACTTTAAAAAATACTCCCAGTTTAAGGTAAGGGCTACAATTACATAACCGGCAAAAATAACTATTGAAGCAATTTTAATTGGTTTGACAATTTTCGAAGTGGTTTTTGGAAATTTATATGAAAATAACATTCCAATTGTTAAAGGAACACCAAGTAAAATAAACATTGTTTTAGACATTTCAACAGGATCTATTTCAATAGGAATTATTAATCCTGATCCTTTAGAATATAATGCTGCATAAATACCTCCCCAAAATGCAAAGTTTAAAGGTGTCATGATTACTGCTGAGAAATCTGCAACTGCTGTCAGGCTTACTGATAATTCTGTATTCCCTTTAGCTAAAGCGGTCATAAAATTGGAAATATTTCCTCCGGGACAAGCAGCTACTAATATCATTCCTAATGCAATGCTAGGTGAGGGATTAATTAGTAAAATCAAACCGAGTGTTAGAAGTGGTAGAAGGAAAAACTGAGCGACAATACCTATAATTGCCGATTTGGGATTGGCAAAAACTTTTTTAAACTTCTCTGTTTTTAATTCAAGTGCTACTCCAAACATAACAAAAGCAAGGGTAATGTTTAAAAAGAATAGACCCTCCGGATTAAAGTTTAAACGAATATTGTCCAATATTTCTAATGAATCTGAAAACATATGGTCAAATTTTAATGGCGGTAAAAATAAGCAAATGAATTTAAAAAAAGAAAAATAGGTATTTATGATGATAATTATTGATTGAAAAGAGTTTTATGTGACCAGAAGTTATTTTAATAAATAAATTTAATTGGTTGGTCAAAAAACATTTTTCAAACTCGACATTCTTATTAAAGATTTATATATTTACATTAAACCTAAAGTGCCAACCATCTTACTATTTAATAATCTAAAACTTTAATTAAATAGTGGAAAACGAAAAAATATTAAAGTTAATTGATGAAGTATCAGAAGTGCTTTCCTTATTGATTGAATTAAGGAAGAAAGGTCGATTTAGAGAGGCTCTTGAAAAAATTGATGAAACTTTGTTAAATTATTTCGAATGCGATTCGGATTTTATGTATTCAATTTCGGAAGATTTTCTGGTTGATGCTTTAAAAACAGAAAAGGGATTATCTTTGGAGCAGATAGTTTCATTGGCTGAAATTCTTAATGAAAAAGGAGATATACTTTTAGAACAGAATAATTTACGTGAAAGTCGGGAAATCTTAAAAAATACTTTAAAAATATATTATTTTCTAAACGAAGATCAGGATTTTTTTTCATTCAAGAATATGAATAAAATGGTCTTGATCAACGATAAACTTTCAAAAATTAATGTTAAAATTGAAAATTAACTGATACGATTTTTTATCTTTCTGCTTTCTTCCTCAAATCCCGGTTTTTCTAACAAAGCAAACATGTTATTTTTATAAGCTTCTACACCTGGCTGATCAAAAGGATTGATATCCAGCAAATAACCACTTATTGCACAAGATTTTTCAAAGAAATATATAAGTTGCCCGATATAATATTCTGTTATTTCAGGTATAGTAATTTTAATGTTTGGAACATTCCCGTCAATATGTGCAAGCTTTGTACCTAGTTCGGCCATTTTATTTACGTAATCGATAGGTTTGCTTGCAAGATAATTTAACTTATCGAAGTTGTCTTTGTCATCAGGTATTTTTAGGTTGAATTTAGTTTTTTCAACTGAAATTACTGTCTCGAATATGTTTCGTAAGCCTTCCTGAACATATTGACCTAAAGAATGTAGATCCGTAGTGAAACTTACACTTGCCGGGAAAATGCCTTTGTTTTCTTTCCCTTCGCTCTCACCAAATAACTGTTTCCACCATTCGGCTATATAATTTAATCTGAGATCATAGTTTGCAAGAATTTCTGTTGTTTTATTTCTTGAATAAAGTGCATGTCTTATAGCAGCATATTGATAAACAGGATTTTCTTCGAACGAATTGTTTTGTGAGTTCTCAAACATTGATTTTGCACCATTAAGGAGCTCTTCAATATTGTATCCGGCGCAGGCAATAGGAAGTAATCCTACTGGAGTTAATACAGAATATCGGCCACCAATATTATCATCAATAATAAATGACTTATAATTTTCTTGTTCTGCCATATTTCGCAAAGCACCTTTTGAAGCATCTGTTATTGCAATAATTCGGTTTGAAGTTTCTTGTTTACCAAATCTGTTTTCAAGATCTTTTCTAAGCAGGCGAAAGGCAATGGCTGGTTCTGTAGTGGTACCCGACTTTGAAATAACAACGAGCGAATATTTTTTATCGTTTAAAAAATCTAAAAGTTCATAATGATAATCTTCTGATAAGTTGTGACCGGCAAAAAGAATGTGTGGATTCTTTCTTTCTTGTTTTAAATGATCAAACTGTCCTGATAATACTTCAATAACTGCTTTTGCTCCAAGATATGATCCTCCGATTCCGATAACTACAATTACGTCTGATTTTTCCCGCAATTGTTTTGCTGTTTCATTAATCTCTGATATTAGATCGCTTGAAATAATATTTGGCAGGTTTACCCAACCCAAAAAGTCGTTTCCTTTACCTGTCTTGTTAATTAATTTTTTGTTCTGATCTTTAACCAGTTTGTCATAGTTATTAAAATTATTCTTGTCAATAAACGATAATGCATTTTTTAAATCGACTTGTAAATGTTTCATGACAAATAATTTTTTTATTTTGAATAATTGGTATTTTAGATTATTGAATAAATAATATTCTCATTATCCCATTTCCACAAGCTGAATCACATTAAATTTAAAGTGCGATAATAAACTATCTTAAATTCTCAGTAAGCAACTTTATTTCAATGGCAGGAGATATCTTTTCATATAATATATTGTATACAGCTTCGGTAATTGGCATGTTTACAATATATTTTTTATTTATTTCCATGATAGATTTCACGGCATAATAGCCTTCTGCAATCATATTCATTTCCAGTTGAGCCGATTTAACAGAATAGCCTTTGCCAATCATATTGCCAAAAGTTCTGTTTCGACTAAACTGTGAATAAGCTGTAACCATTAAATCACCTAAATATGCTGAACTTTGTATATCACGTGTAATAGGATGAATAGCATCAACAAAACGTTTTATTTCCTGTATCGAGTTTGAAATAAGTACAGCATTGAAATTGTCGCCATAACCTAAACCATGACAAATTCCTGCCGCAACAGCAAATACGTTTTTCAGAACTGCAGAATATTCTGTACCATAAATATCGTCAGAAATACTGGTTTTTATGTATTGTGTACTTAACAGATCTGCAATTAAACGTGCATTTTTTAAATCCTGTGATGCCATTGTCAGGTATGATAATCTTTCCAGAGCAACTTCTTCGGCATGGCAGGGGCCCGAAATAACCACGAATGATTCCATGGGTACATTATATTGCTGATTAAAGAATTCTCCAATTATTAAATTATCATCAGGGACAATTCCCTTAATTGCAGATACAATAAGTTTGTCACTGATATCAACTTTAAAATTCTGTAGTGCGTCTTTTAAAAATGCCGATGGAATAGCAAAAATCAGAATATCAGCATTTTCAACAGCTTTACTTATATCACAAAAGAGAGCAATCTTATTGGTGTCGAGAGCAACAGAACTTAAATAGAAATTATTGTGTTTATGTTGCTTTATAAAATTAATTTTTTCGGTACTTCTCATATACCAGTTGATATCATCAACATTTTCGAGAAGCATTTTGATGATAGCAGTTGCCCAGCTACCTCCACCTAAAATTGCTACTTTTGGTTTTTGCTTCATTCAAATTATTTTATGTTTTCAATCCAGTTTTTTACATCATCCTGACTGGGATTTTGTAAGCCCAATTTATGCTTTTTATTTGTACCACACAATTTTTGATGTAAAGCTCCGGGACTAGAATCTTTCATACTTGCTACAGTTAAATAACCTGATTTTTGAATTACAG
>JAUVLS010000250.1 GCA_030600625.1 Bacteroidales bacterium | reverse complement strand
CCCGAAGATGTTAAGGTATTAAAAGGGATGCTTGAAAAAGGTATAAAACAAAACGTTATTGCCAGGTTATTTTCAATAAGTGAAATGCAAGTTACCAGAATTAAGAGAGGGGAAAATTGGAGTAAAATTAAAGCTACTGTCGAAGAGTAGAAACACAAGTCTGATTTATAACGCTACATCACCCGATGTAGCGTTTTTACTTTATAAACAACTCATATCCAACAAAAAATATACTATTTTAAATTTATTGAGGTGTCCATTTAGTTATTTGCTTTGATTTAAAATTACAAACGACGATCTTCAATTTGAGATTTTTTAATAGTTCTTATCACATTATCACTATAAATCTTATTTTTGATAAATAATAAACTTGATTTATCAGTATGAAAAAAAATATAGCCGTAGTTGCAGGAGGCAATTCTTCCGAATATGTAATTTCAATTAATAGTACAGCCCAAATTGTTAAAATTCTAGATAAAGAAAAATATGATGTTTATACGGTTATGATCAAAGACACTGAATGGATCGTTAAAAGCGAAGAATTTTGCGATGTAATTGTTAATAAAGATGATTTTAGCTTTTCCTTAAATAATCAAAAAATAAAGTTTGATTGTGCTTTAATTTTAATTCATGGGACTCCCGGCGAAGATGGTAAGTTACAAGGATATTTCGATACGCTAAATATACCATATACGTCGGCAAATACACTAGCTTCTGCAATTACATTTAATAAAGTTTTCAGCAAAAACTATTTAAAACCTTTTGATATTCCTTTGGCAAAGTTTGTTTCAATAAGAAAAGGTGATATTATTGATGCTAATCAGATAATTAACATCACAGGACTTCCATGTTTTGTTAAACCTAATTGCGGAGGCTCAAGTTTTGGAATAAGTAAAGTTAAAGAAAAAGAAAAACTTCTTAAAGCCATTGGAGAAGCGTTTAAAAAAGATCATGAAGTAATAATTGAGGAATTTCTTGAAGGCAGGGAACTAACCTGCGGACTGGTAAAAACACAAAAGGATATATTTATATTCCCTCCTACTGAAATTGTAAGTAAAAATGAATTCTTCGATTACGAGGCCAAGTACACTGAAGGTATGGCAGATGAAATTACACCAGCTCCTATTTCAGAAAAACTCACAAAAGAAGTTCAGAATCTTTCATCACAGATATATGATATTTTTCAGTTAAACGGAATTGTTCGTGTTGATTACATCTATTCTAAAAACAAACTCTACTTTATGGAAGTAAATACAGTACCCGGAATGAGTGCTGCAAGTATTGTTCCTCAACAAATAAAAGCAGCAGGGTTAAATTTAAAAGATGTTTTTACTGAAGTTATTGAAGATACTTTACAAAATAAATAAGTGGAATCATTTTCGTTTGTGTTTTAATACCAAAAAACAAAATATAAAAGCTGGTCCATTAGGATCAGCTTTTATATTCTAACAACATGAAATACTTTTTGCTATTTCTTTTTTTCTTCCTCGCCTGCCGGGCGAGCAGGTTTTTTCTTTTCTTCCGCAGCCTTTTTTTCGCAAGCACTAGGACATTTTTTTGATTTTTCTTGTGAACACTTTTCTGTTTTTTCTTGTGAACATTTTTCTGTTTTAGCTTTTTCAGCTTTCTTTTCTGGTTCCTGAGCATTGGCTGTTGCAAAAGAGATAACAGCAATAAATGCTATGCTTGATAATAATACTAGAAATTTTTTCATGATAATCTTAATTTTCGTTTATAAAAAATATTAACCTGAATTATTCAGGTTGAAACAAATGTAGCAAGAGAAAGTACTCGATTGGGTTATAGCGAGGTTAATTCATGTTAACACGATGTTAAAATCGTGCAAATCATTCATTTTCTGGCTACATTTGTATCAATGAAAAATCGGAAATTACAAATTGGTATAATCACACTTACTTTTCTAAGCCTGGTAGCATTAGTTGCAATACAAGTATCTTGGATTATTAAAGCTGCTAACATGCAGGA
Organism: Bacteroidales bacterium; assembly: GCA_030600625.1. Next base: position 1,292 of record JAUVLS010000250.1, on the reverse strand, counting down.
AAAACAGTTTAGCAATAGTGTAAATCTTGCTATGAGACATATTGTTGAAGAAATGGCTGATGACGAATCCATTTGCACAGAGGTAGTTAGCTGTATTGGCAAGGGAGGCTTAACATCATGTTATGAAAGCTTGTATAATAATGTTGAATGGGCCAGGGTTGATTCAATTGTAAAGTGGGCTCTCAATTATTATCATATAAATACTGATTATGAATTTGACATTGTTGATACCCGAAAAGATGCTGATTATAATGTTTGTAAAAAGACCTATTTTTCGGATAATCTCGAAAGTGTTCTTCTTCAAAATGCCATTGAGTTAAAAATTCGATTCCCTAAAAAAAGTGAATTTATTGCGGCCCAAATTAGCCTAATGTTTATTAGTTCAATCTTGCTAATTATTCTTATAAGCATATCCTTTATAATAATTCTGAAATATTATAAAAGAGAAAAGGCACTTTACCTTAGTACTCGCGATTTTATCAATAATATTACACACGAATTTAAAACTCCTATCACGAATATTGCTCTTGCCAATAGCATGATTTCCAAAAGCAAAAAAATTGAACAAGATGAGAAGTTAAGTCAATATTCTGATATTATTAAGGCTGAACACCAAAAACTTAAAAACAGGGTTGAAGGCTTATTGGACGCTGCCCGAATTGAAAACGGGAATAGTGATTACTGCGAAACTATTGATATTTGTAAGCTTATAAAATATACTGTTGATTCTTACCAGGTTCAACTTCAGGAATTAAATAGTGAAATAAAATATGAAAAAACATCAGGAAAATGTACAGTACATGCTGATAAAGAGCAATTTCAATTTGCTATTTCAAATTTAATCGACAATGCTATTAAATATTGTGAAAAAGAACCTTTAATTATTATAAGAACTTATGATAAAGGCGACAATATTATAATTGAAATTGAAGATAATGGCATAGGTATAAAACAGGAGCATATTGAACAAATATTTGAAAAATATTATCGGGTACCTACTGGTAACTTGCATAATATCAAAGGCTTTGGGATCGGTTTATCAACAGTTAAAGCAATAATTGATTCGATAAATGGAGAAATAAACGTTCAAAGCAAACCGGGAAGAGGCACCAAGTTTATTATTAAATTACCTTATTGTACAGAATCATAAATATGAAGGCCAACAAATCAAAAATATTACTTGTTGAAGATGATACAAATCTAGGATTCCTTTTGCTTGAATTTTTAGAAACAAATGGGTTTGATGTAAAATTATATCGCGATGGTGTTTCTGCTTTGAAAGGATTTAGTTC
>JAUVLS010000078.1 GCA_030600625.1 Bacteroidales bacterium | reverse complement strand
ATTATAATACTTATTGTAATTTAATTTGTTGTATATCCTTAAATTGCTTTCTTTAGATCTAACTCATGTTAAATAATGATTTTATCGTCCAATTCCGTAATATGTCCAGCCCCATTTTTTCATATCTTCAGGTTCATAAATATTACGTCCGTCAAAAACAAGTTTGTTTTTCATAAGGGCTTCCATTTCTTCCCATTTTGGAACTCTAAATTCCGACCATTCAGTAATCAGTAATAGAGCATCTGCATCTTTTACTGCTTCATAAGGATCGTTGGCATATTCAATTTTATCGCCAATTATACGTTTACATTCTTCCATTGCTACAGGGTCATATCCAACTACTGTAGCTCCGGCTTCAACTAATTTATCTATAATTACCAATGCCGGAGCTTCGCGCATATCATCCGTGTTTGGTTTAAATGATAATCCCCAAAGAGCAATTCTTTTTCCTTTTAAATCGCCATTAAAATGCTTACTTACTTTATTGAATAAAACCAACTTCTGACGGTCATTAACATCCTCAACAGCTTTTAAAACTTCTAGTGAATGCTTGTTTTGATCCGATGTTTTAATTAATGCTTTCACGTCTTTAGGGAAACATGATCCTCCATAACCTGCACCTGCATATATAAATTGATATCCAATACGAGTATCACTACCAATACCACGACGAACTGAAGTAATATCTGCTCCGACTATTTCGCAAAGATTTGCAATATCGTTCATAAAACTGATTTTTGTTGCAAGCATTGCATTAGCAGCATATTTGGTCATCTCAGCCGAAGGAATATCCATGAAAACAATACGGTTGTTTTTCATGATAAATGGTTTGTACAAACGATTCATTACTTCTCTGGCTTGTTCCGAATCTGTTCCAATAACGATTCTATCAGGTTTTAGAAAATCATTAATAGCATCGCCTTCTTTAAGAAATTCCGGGTTTGAGGCAACATCGAAAGGAATATTTACATCTCGCTTGTCAAGCTCTTCCTGAATAGCAGCCCTAACCTTTTTTGCTGTTCCGATAGGTACAGTACTTTTTGTTAAAACAACAAGATATTCAGTCATGTGCTGACCAATCTCACGAGCTACTGAAATTACATATTGCAAATCGGCGCTTCCGTCTTCGTCAGGAGGAGTACCTACTGCAATAAATATTGCTTCAGTACCTTCAAGACTTTCTTTTAAACTTGTAGTAAAGAAAAGCCTGTTCATCTCAACATTGCGTTGAACCATAGGCTCCAGTCCCGGCTCGAAAATAGGTATAATCCCTTTATTTAAATTATCTATTTTTTCTTTGTCTACATCAACACAAGTAACCATAACACCTGTTTCAGCAAAACATGTACCGGAAACTAAACCTACATATCCGGTACCTACCATCGATATTTTCATCTTTTATATGATTTTATTTATTATTTCAGATTTGTTTCAAAAAAGTTTACGAACTTACTAAGAATTATCTTTAGACTAAATTTTTTTGACATTTTTTAATATGCTTTTTATACCAATTCTTCTTCAAAGTGTCGTCCCGTTTAAATCGGGATGGTGCTTTAAAGTTTAGAATGGTTAATGCCGTTATATATTCAATCTATATTTGTTTTTCACAGATATGGCACCCGCCTGCCAACTCTAAGCAGTTACACCGGGCGGGTAGGTTTTGAATAATAAACGGTATTAATACTTTATTGATTAAATAAATGCTGTTTTATACAAAATGTTATAACTTTATAAAGAATAATTTAGTATCGAATGAAAAAGAAAATATTAATTATTGATGATGATATAATTTATCGAAAGATAATACAAAAATTATTGTGCCATCAGTATAATTTGATGCTAACGGAAAATTCATTAGAGGCGATTGATTTTATTGAGAAAGGAAATATTCTGGATCTTGTTATAGCAGACCTAAATTTGCCAGGCATAGCCGGAGTAGAATTTATAAGCATGATAAAACATAAATTAAATAATCGTAAAGTCTCAATAATTGTTATTTCTGGAATGGATGACGAAAATTTAAGAAATGAATTATACCAAAAAGGAATTTCAGAGTTCTTAACAAAACCTATAGATAGAATTAAATTGAAAAAAATAATTAATGACCTGATTTAGCTTTAAATTATATTATTTGACAAATAAATGCAAGTATTTGTCACAATATAGATTACTAATTTGATTACTATATGGTTTTTTTAGTATCTTTATTTTTAAATAATTAAATAAAAATTCTATTTTTGCACACTGATTTACTATATAAATATAATGTCTAACTTACTAAAAATTAATTAAATTACTTAAATGACTGAAAAAGAAGTGAATAAATCTGTTGAGCAAAACGAGAATGTTGAGCAGAAGGAAAATGTGAAAGTTGATAAGCCTGCAAAAGTTGAAGAAACTGAAAAGGTAGAAGAAACTGCAAAAGTTGAAGAGCCTGTAAAGGTTGAAGAAACTGCAAAGGTAGAAGGAAAACCTGCCCGTCCGTCCGGCGGGGCAGATAAAAAGCCTGCTCGCTTGTCTGCCGATAAGACAGATCTAACAGGCGAGAAAGAAAAATCTGTTGTAGAATTTGCTACTCCTGGTGATGAATTTGATTGGGATAACATTACAAATGATGAAGAAATTATTCAAACTGAAGAAAGAGAAAAGTTTGAGAAAATGTATGATGAAACTCTTTCAACAATTACTGAAAACGAAGTAATTGATGGAACAGTTGTTTCTATGAACAAACGTGAAGTTGTAATTAATATTGGTTACAAATCTGAAGGTATTGTTAGTTTAAATGAATTTCGCTACAATCAGGAATTAAAACCTGGTGATAAAGTGGAAGTTTATGTGGAAAGTCAGGAAGACAAAGATGGCCAGTTAGTACTTTCTCATAAAAAAGCAAGAGCATTACGTTCTTGGGATCGTGTAAATGAAGCTCTTGAAAAAGATGAAATTATTAAAGGTTTTATTAAATGTCGTACTAAAGGTGGTATGATCGTTGACGTATTCGGCATCGAAGCATTTTTACCTGGTTCGCAAATTGATGTTAAACCAATTCGTGACTACGATGTTTATGTTGAGAAAACTATGGAATTCAAGGTTGTTAAGATTAATCATGAATTTAAAAATGTTGTTGTTTCTCACAAAGCTCTTATCGAAGAGGAATTAGAACAACAAAAGAAAGAAATTATTGCTAAATTAGAAAAAGGTCAGGTTCTTGAAGGAACTGTTAAAAATATAACTTCTTATGGTGTATTTATCGATCTTGGTGGTGTTGATGGATTAATCCACATTACAGATTTATCTTGGGGTCGTGTAAATCATCCGGAAGAAATGGTTCAATTAGATCAAAAATTAAATGTTGTAATTCTTGATTTTGATGATGAGAAAAAACGTATTGCCCTTGGTTTAAAACAATTAACTCCACATCCTTGGGATTCACTTGATAAGAAAATTAAAGTTGGTGATACTGTTAAAGGAAGAGTTGTTGTTTTAGCTGATTATGGAGCATTTGTTGAAATTCAATCTGGTGTTGAGGGACTAATTCACGTTTCTGAAATGTCATGGTCGCAGCACTTAAGAAGTGCACAAGAATTTTTACAAGTTAACGACAATATTGAAGCACAAATTCTTACTCTTGATAGAGAAGAAAGAAAAATGTCTTTAGGTATTAAACAACTTAAGACTGATCCATGGAGTAATGTAGACGAGAAATATGCTGTTGGAACTAAGCATTCTGCTACAGTACGTAACTTTACTAACTTTGGTATATTTGTTGAAATAGAAGAGGGTGTTGATGGTTTAATTCATATTTCAGATCTTTCTTGGACTAAGAAAATTAAGCATCCTGCTGAATTTACTTCCATTGGGGAAAGTATTGAAGTAGTTGTTTTAGAGGTCGATAAAGAAAATCGTAGATTAAGCTTAGGACACAAGCAATTAGAAGAAAATCCTTGGGATGTATTCGAAACAGTATTTACCGTAGGCTCAATTCACGAAGGTACTGTTATTGATGTGTTTGATAAAGGAGCTGTAATTGCTTTACCATATGGTGTTGAGGGATTTGTTACTCCGAAACATTTTGTAAAAGAAGACGGAAATTCAGCTAAAGCTGATGAGAAATTAGATTTTAAAGTAATAGAATTTTCAAAATCATCTAAAAAAATAATCTTATCTCATAGTAGAGTTTTCGAAGATGAGAAAAGAGGGGAAGTGGCAGCAGAAAGAAAGCAAAAGGCTGCTTCTAATAAAAAAGCTGTAAAGAAAGTTAAAACTAATTTAGAAAAGACTACTTTAGGAGATATTACTGAGCTTGCATCGCTTAAGAATGAGATGGAACAAATGCAGAAGAAAGAAATAGCTGATAAGAAAGCTGAAATGGATGCTAAGGAAGAAGCTAAGAAGGACGAAAAGAAAAAAGAAGTAAAGAAAGCTAAACCTGCAGCAAAACCAAAAGCTAAGAAACCTGCCCGTCCGGCAGGCGGGGAAGAAGATAAAGTAGAAGATAAAGTAGAAGAGAAGAAGGAAGCTAAGAAAGCTAAACCTGCAGCAAAACCAAAAGCTAAGAAAAAGGAAGATAAAGCAGAAGATAAGAAGGAAGCTGAGAAACCTGCTAGCTTGTCTGCCGATAAGGTAGATCCGGCAGGCGAGGAGAAAAAACCTAAGGTTGATAAGGGAAGTGACAAGAAAGCTTCTGAATAGTTCTTTATTTTAATTAAAAACTAATTACAATGGAATTTAAGATTGAAAAACTGGAAAAGTACACTTTAATTCAAGTAATGGAAGAAAAACTTGACACGAATGTTGCACCAAGTTTGAAATCCGAATTAGTTTTAATCTCTGGTAAGGGAGAAAAGAATATTATACTTGATTTAAGTAATTGCAGATATTGTGATTCATCAGGTCTAAGTGCTATTCTTGTTGCTAATCGTCTTTGTAAAAATGCTAATGGAACATTTGTTTTAACAGGTTTAAACGATGCTGTTGACAGATTAATCACCATATCGCAGTTGGATACAGTTTTGAATATTGCATATTCAACCGAAGAAGCTGTTGATATTGTTAATACCGAAGAAGAAGGTCGTAATAACAATGATAAATAAATTGAATTTTTAATTTGACTTTTGAATTAACAATATTAGGAAGCAGTTCTGCTGTTCCAACTTCGAAAAGAAACTTAACCGCTCATGTGCTAAATGTACATGAGCGATTTTTTTTAGTTGACTGTGGCGAAGGAACGCAAATTCAAATCAGAAAAAACAAAATACGGTTTGGAAAAATTGATCATATTTTTATAAGTCATTTACATGGAGATCACATTTTTGGCTTGTTTGGTTTAATTTCAACATTTAATCTACTTAATCGTGATAAAGATTTACATATATATGCTCATCCTGAATTGGAAAATATCCTAAACAGGCACATCGAGTACTTTGAAAGAACCATGTCATTCAAAATAATATATCATCATTTAAAACATAAAGTTAGTGAGCTAATTTATGAAGATAATAAAGTTAAAGTTGAAACAATACCCTTAAAACATCGAATTCCTACATGCGGGTTTAAGTTTACTGAAAAACCACATTTAAGAAACTTGAGAAAAAATGTTGTTGAGGATTACAAAATTCCAATTAGCAAAATTCAAGACATTAAAGAAGGTGAAGATTTTATTAATAATAATGGTGATGTTGTTCCGAATGATAAATTAACTTTACCTCCATATAAAATAAGATCTTATGCCTACTGCACAGATACAGCCTACTCAGAAAAGATAATCCCTATAATTAAAGATGTTGATTTACTATTTCATGAAGCTACTTTTGCTAAAAATATGAAACACCAGGCAAAATTAACTTATCACTCAACATCCGAAGATGCAGCAAAAATTGCAAAGAAAGCCAATGTAGGAAAATTAATTGTAGGTCATTTTTCAGCAAGGTACAAAGATGTAAGTCCAATTATAAGTGAGGCCAGGGACTTGTTCCCAAATACATATTCTGCTGAAGATGGTGAAAAGCATATAGTAGAACTAACAAGAGAAAATTAAATATTGTATTTTTGAATCTTCTAATATTAATTAAACCATAAAACCATAAAAATGAAAAAAATATTATTGTTTTTAACAATTTCTGTTTTTGCAATTAATGCATTTTCACAGAAGAAGGATAAAACTGTTTTTGAAGAATACAAAGCAGGATTTTATCAAAACTTTATTTTGAAGGATGTTTCTGAAGTTAAAGAAAAACTAAATCCTGAGAAGAAGGAAAAAAAGTTTTTGATGGATCATTCAGGATTAGAATTGCCAAATAAAATTCACTTATATAAAAGAGAATGGGTTAATCCGGTAATATCTCAGGGAAATGCAGGATCATGTTGGGCATATTCAACAATTTCAATGTATGAATCTGAAGTAAAACGTCTTCAAAATAAAGAAGTTAAATTATCGGAAATTTATATTGTTTACTGGGAATATGTTGAGAAAGCAAGAGGATTTGTTCAGGAAAGAGGAAACT
>JAUVLS010000180.1 GCA_030600625.1 Bacteroidales bacterium | reverse complement strand
AGAAGATGCAATGAATATGTCTTTTGCCGATAATACATTCGATAGTGTATGGGGTAGTTCTGTTTTACATCATTTAGATATCGAGCAAGCGTTAAAAGAAATTTATCGGGTATTAAAACCGGGAGGTCCAATAGTATTTGCAGAGCCTAATATGCTTAATCCTCAAATATTTATTCAGAAAAACGTTTCGTTTATTAAACGATGGATGGGAGATTCTCCAGATGAAACAGCCTTTGTTAGATGGAAGTTGAAAAAGACTTTAAAGAAGATTGGTTTTAAAGATATTAAAATCTTTCCATATGATTTCTTGCATCCTGCAATACCACCTAAAATGATAAAGTTTATAAGAAAAATGGGGCTTATATTTGAAAAAACGCCAATTATTAAAGAAATTGCAGGTTCGTTAATTATTTATGCAAAAAAATAATCAATAGTAGGATAAAAGAATTGTTATGAAAAAGTATTTTGATAAAATAGCTATTGATAGAATAAAATATAGAAAAAGAAGATCATATTATTGGGAATCCATAACGAAATATATTGATTACTTTTTAACTGACGATCAATCGGTTTTGGAGGTAGGTTGTGGAACAGGTGAATTAATAGGGAAAATAAAGGGTAAGGAAAAAATCGGAATAGATTTCAGCGAACTAATGATTGAAAATGCTAAAAAGCAGTTTCCTGATGTTGAGTTTTATACCATGGAAGCCGAAAATCTGAAGTTTGACAGAAAGTTTGATGTAATCATATTATCAAATATTATAGGGTATTTAAACGACGTACATAAAGTATTTGGAGAGTTGTATAAATTATCTGATTCGAACACTAAAATCATAATAACATACTATAACTTCCTGTGGGAGCCATTTATAAAATTTGCAGAGTTTCTTAGAATAAAGAAAAAAACACCTATTCAGAGCTGGTTATCGCATTACGATATTGAGAACTTACTTAATCTGTCAGGATTTGAGGTTTTTAGAAGAAATAAAAGAATGTTGATTCCGATTAATATACCAATAATCTCATTTCTGTTTAATAGGTTTATTGGAGTTTTACCATTTTTTAATTTATTTACCTTAAATCAGTTTGTTTTTGCACGTAAGACACCGGATCTTACAACTGCAAAAAAGGAATATTCAACAAGTGTAGTTATTCCTGCACGAAACGAAAGTGGTAATATTGAAGATGCCATTAAGCGATTGCCTGAATTTGGTAAGCATGTTGAGATAATTTATGTAGAAGGAAACTCTACCGACGATACATGGGAAACAATCCAAAAAGTTCAGGAAAAGTACAAAGATACTCATGATATTAAGATAACTCAGCAAGAAGGAAAAGGAAAAGGTGATGCTGTCCGAAAAGGATATTCAATGGCAACGGGCGATATTTTAATGATTTTGGATGCCGACCTGACGGTTCCACCTGAAGATATTCCTAAATTTTATGAAGCATTAGCATCAGGGAAAGGTGAATTTATAAATGGTTCACGATTAGTATATCCGATGGAAAAAGAGGCCATGCGATTTCTAAATACCATTGGAAATAAATTCTTTAGTTTGTTATTTAGCTGGTTACTTGAACAACCAATTAAAGATACCTTATGTGGAACGAAAGTAATGTTCCGTGATGATTATATTCGTTTACAGGCAAACAGAAAGTTTTTTGGTGAGTTCGACCCGTTTGGTGATTACGATCTACTATTTGGTGCTTATAAACTAAACTTGAAGATTATTGATTTACCAATTCGATATCGCGAAAGAACGTATGGAGATACCAATATTTCTCGTTTCCGGCATGGATTTGTATTACTTCAAATGTGCTGGTATGCTGCCGGTAAAATTAAGTTTTGGTAGGTGCAAAATATTATTAACCCTAAAATAAAATGTAATGAAAAAAACAGGCGTTTACTTAATTATGAGTATTGTATTATTCTCTTTTTCTTGCGATTCATTTAAGGAAAAGAAAGAAGTAAAACAATATACTATTGAGCAATTCATGAACACAATTTCAATTGGCGGAAGTTCATTTTCTTTTGATGAATCTAAAATTCTTTTTTCAAGCAATGAGAATGGAATCTATAATTTATACGAAGTAAGTATTGATGGTGGTGAACCAAAACAATTAACCAACCGTGAAGAAACATCTTATGCAATAAGCTATTTCCCTATTGATGATAGGATTTTATTAAGATCTGATCAAGGAGGAAATGAAATAAATCATATTTATTTGCGTGATGAGGAAGGAATAATAAACGATCTTATTCCTTTTGATAGTGCGCGGGTAAATTTTTTGGGATGGAGCCATGATAGAAAAAGTTTTTTCTTTTCCTCAAATAAAAGAGATGCAAGATTTGATGATTATTTTGAAATGAATCTGGCAAGTATGGAACATGAAATGATTTATGAGAATTTAGAAGGCTATAATATAAGTACCATATCAAATGATAAAAATCTTTTTGCTTTTACTAAGACTATTACTACTACAAATAACAATATGTATTTGTATAATCGTGAAACTAAAGAATCTAAATTATTATCTGAACACGAAGGAGAAATAACTTATAGGCCTGTAGATTTTAGTGCAGATGGTAATGACTTATATTTTCTTACTGATGAAAATAGTGAGTTTACATATTTAGCAAAAATGGATTTAGAAACTGAAAAAGTTGAAAAGATCTATGATGCAGGTTGGGATATTATGTATGCTTATCATTCATACAATGGTAAATATAGAGTTATAGGAATTAATTGGGATTCACAAACTGTAATTAAAATATTCGACACAATTTCCGGTGAAGAAATCGAATTACCAAAATTTGATAATTTAAATATTAGTTCGGTAAATATTTCGCAAAGTGAAAACTATATGGGATTTTATGCTTCTAGTTCAATAAGTTCAAGTAATCTTTATATTCTTAACTTAGAAACGAATGAATACAAACAGTTAACAAATACTTTAAATCCTGAGATTAATCCTGATGATTTGGTTACATCAAAAGTTGTGCGTTATAAATCTTTTGACGGACTTGAAATTCCTGCAGTACTGTATATCCCGCATCAAGCATCTAAAAAGAATAAAGTTCCTGCTTTAGTTCATGTTCATGGTGGCCCTGGAGGACAAGCCCGTGTAGGTTACAGATCAACAATTCAATATCTGGTTAATCATGGTTATGCAGTTATTGATGTTAATAATAGAGGTAGTAGCGGTTATGGAAAAACTTTCTATTCTTTAGATGACAGAAAACATGGTGATCATGATTTAAAAGATTGTATATATGCAAAGAAATTTCTTGAAGAGACAGGAGTTGTAGATCCTGACAAAATTGGTATTATGGGAGGATCATACGGTGGTTATATGGTTGCTGCTGCAATGACATTTACACCCGATGAATTTGAAGTTGGAGTAAATATATTTGGTGTAACTAACTGGTTACGTACACTTAAAAGTATTCCTGCATGGTGGGAGGATTTTAGAAATGCATTATATAAGGAAATGGGTAACCCTTATGAAGATTCTGTTTATTTGTATAATATTTCTCCTTTATTTCATGCGGATAAGATTCAAAAACCATTTATGGTTCTACAGGGAGCAAATGATCCAAGGGTATTACAAGTTGAATCTGATGAAATAGTTGAAAAGGCTAAGGCTAATGGCGTTCCGGTGGAATATGTCATTTTTGAAGATGAAGGTCATGGATTTAGGAAAAAAGATAACCAGATTGAATCAAATAAAAGGATTCTTGAGTTTTTGGATAAATATTTAAAGAAAGTTGAAGAATAACTTAACTTTAATTATTCATGTTTTGGGCTAAAGCCCCTTTTATTAACCAATTAACTAACCCCAGCTTTAAGGCTGGGGTTAAGCAATAATACAGGATATTAGGACTTTAGTCACAAATTTTAGAATTATTCAGGTTTAAAAGGATGTAAGCATAAAAAGAATCTTAAAAAGACAAAATAAAAATTTTCTCATTCATTGAGATACTGATAAAACAGGCTGTTTCTAATCTTATGGACAGCCTGTTTTTTTATTTAAGAAAATGATTTTGTGAGAAGTTATAAATATTTAGTACAATAAATTTAGAATTCAAGAATAAAATCACTTACCACTAAAATACTTACAGTATTGTGCAATTCCACAAGTCTCACATTTTGGTTTTCG
>JAUVLS010000052.1 GCA_030600625.1 Bacteroidales bacterium | reverse complement strand
TTTGGAATGAATAAGCAGATGCTTACAAATAAGATAATTGGATTGTTTACTAATAATCCAACCAAACTATTTAATTATAAACAAATAGCAAAGCGTTTTGAAATAAAAGATGACTCAATAAAAGGTTTAATAACTGCTATTTTATACGAATTAAGAGATTCCGGTATATTGGTAGAAATATCTCGTGGTAAGTTTAAAATAACAACTCAAGGTGGATATATAACAGGAAAAGTTGACCTTACAATGAGAGGTGCGGGATATATTGTTTCCGAAGAATCCGACGAGGATGTTTTTGTAACGCAAACGAATTTAAATCACGCATTAAATGGTGATATTGTTAAAGTTTATTTATATGCTAAAATGCGCGGAAGACAGCCGGAAGGTGAAGTTGTTGAGATTATAAAAAAATCAAAAGAAAATTTTGTTGGTGTTGTGGAAGTTTCAAAAAACTTTGCTTTTATGACAGCCAACAGTAAACAAATGCCTTATGATGTTTTTATTCCCTTACCTAAACTAAAAGGTGCACAAAATGGCGATAAGGTTGTAGTACGAATTACCGAATGGCCCGAAAAATATAAAAATCCATTTGGCGAAGTAGTTAATGTGTTAGGTAAACCCGGTGAAAACGAAACCGAAATGCACGCTATTTTAGCTGAATTTGATTTACCTTATGAATTCGATAAAAAAGTAGAGCAAGCAGCTAATAAAGTTTCGGAAGTAATTACAGAAAAAGATTATAAGGTTCGTAGGGATTTTCGTGATATCACAACATTCACTATAGATCCGGCCGATGCTAAAGATTTTGATGATGCTTTATCAATTCAAAAACTGGGAAATGGAAATTGGCAAATCGGTGTTCATATTGCTGATGTAACACATTATGTTACTCCGGATTCAATAGTTGAAAATGAAGCTTTTGGGCGAGCAACTTCTGTTTATTTGGTCGACAGGGTTGTTCCAATGATACCGGAGAAACTTTCGAATATGGTTTGTAGCTTACGACCTAATGAAGAAAAACTTTGTTATAGTATTGTTTTTGAACTAGATGGAAATGCTGACATTCTGGACCAATGGATTGGACGAACCATAATCAATTCTGATAAACGATTTGATTACGAAGAAGCACAGGCTATAATTGAAAGTGGTGTAGGAGAATTTAAGAGTGAATTACTATTGCTAAATGATTTGGCAAAAAAAATTCGGGCTCGAAGATTTAAAAACGGGGCTATTTCTTTTGAGCGCGTAGAAGTAAAATTCGATATTGATGAAAAAGGTAAACCTTTAGGAGTATTTTTCAAAGAACATAAAGAATCAAATCAATTGATTGAGGAATTCATGCTTCTGGCGAATAAACGTGTTGCTGAATTCATTGGTCAGGTAAAAAAAGGACAGAAAGCAAAAACTTTTGTATATAGAATTCATGATAAACCGGATCCTGAGAAACTGGAAAGATTCTCGAAATTTATACAGAGATTCGGATATTCTATAAATACTTCCGGGCATAAAAATATTACTACTTCTATAAATGAATTATTAGACGAAGTTCAAGGCAAAAAGGAACAGAATGTAATTGAAACATTAGCAGTTCGCTCAATGGCAAAGGCAATATATTCTACAAAAAATGTTGGACATTATGGCTTGTCATTCCCATATTATACTCACTTCACTTCACCAATACGACGTTACCCTGACATGATGGTTCATCGTATGTTAACCGATTATATTAAGGGTGAAAAAAGTAAGAATAAGGACAAATATGAAGATATGTGTAAGCACTCTTCCGAAATGGAAAAAAGGGCAGCCGAAGCTGAACGTGCATCAATAAAATATAAGCAAGTTGAATTCATGAAAGAGCATATTGGTGAAGATTTTGATGGAATTATTTCGGGCGTAACAGAGTGGGGTTTTTATGTAGAACTGAATGAAAGTAAATGTGAAGGTCTTGTTCATATTCGTGAGTTAGACGATGACTACTATTTTTTCGATGAGGATAATTATTCAATTATTGGCAGGAGGAATAAAAAAACCTATCAACTTGGAGATACTGTGAAAATTAAAATTGTAAAAGCTGATTTAGAAAAAAAACAGCTTGATTATACCCTTGCATAAATCATAAAATTAATCTTTACCTTAAATTTGCAGCAAATTTCCTAAAGAACTGACAGTCACGGGGTGACTTGATAAAAAAGATATACATAACAGTCTTTATATCATATAGTCTCCCCGTGACTTGTGGATTTAAGGCTTCAGAAAAAATAGGCAAAAAAATTTGCACTTAACTTTTTATATTGTATTTTTAGAACTCAAACTAAGAATATTCGAAAAATGATAAAAGAGCATATCTTAAAAAAGCAAAAATTAATAAAACTCAAAATTGTGAGTGTAGCATCGCATGTTTTTAGCAAACTCGGATTTAAAAAAGCAACCATGGAAGACATAGCTCATGCTTCCGGAATGGGGAAAAGCTCAATTTATTATTATTTTACAAGCAAAGAAGAAATTTTTGAAGAAGTAGTAAAAAAAGAGGCTAATGCCCTGAGTTTAGAACTTGAAAAAAGAGTAATTAATGTAAACGATAATCCAAAAGATAAAATCAGGAACTATATTTTTATAAGAATGAAATATCTTAAGGAAATGGTTAATTTCTATGAGGCATTAAAAAATGATTACCTGGGGAATCTGGCTTTTACTGAGCGAATTAGAACAAAATATGATAAAGAGGAACAGCAAACAATTAAAAATATTTTAGAGGAAGGTGTAAGTCAGGGGATTTTTAATATAACAAATACAAAATTTACAGCTATGGTTCTTGTCACCTTTCTGAAAGGCTTGGAAACAACTATGATTATTGAACAGGAAATAGACATAAAAAATCTGGAAAAAAATCTAGATGATATTCTTCATGTACTTTTTTATGGAATGATTAAATCATATTAGCAAGATGAGATTAAAGGCAACCTCTATTAATTCGTTCGCATCAAAATTTCCATAGCTTTTCAAAGGCAAGGAAAAACTTTGAAGAACTATCGGGATAATGCGAAAAGTTTTGACGATGGATTTGGAAAGCTATGAAAACCTTACGGGAATAAAGATAACAAACGATCTGACTGCGTTATATTTTATTTTCAATAGCTATGGCTATTCAAAAAAAATATGCCTTGCATCTCATTAATTATATTTATTTTTTGAAAGAAACGAATTAATAGAGGTTGCCTAAAGTTTTGATTACTTTTATGAATAATAAAAACCCCCGGCTTTCTACCGGGGTTTTATGTTTTAATCTTTAAAGAGATCTTTTTCCTTAATTTCTATAATTTTTCCGTATTTTTTTAATTCTTCAAGATCAATTCTTTTTTTATCACCAACAATTGCAATAACAACAGGTTTGGTTTTTAAGTTCTTTTTATTGAATTCAATAATATCATCAAATTCTAGTTTACTATAGATTTCTGAATTAATTTTTGCAGGATCGTCATTAAATCCTTTTCTTTTCCAACCTACAACTGTTGTACTTAAATTTCTATAATTAGGTTTGTCAATTATTGATGATTGTATAAGATAATCTTTGATCATAGGCATTCGTTCAGATTTCTCCGGCATTTCGCGAATAAGCCCATTGAAAGTTTCAAGTGCCATAAGCGTTTTGTCTGCTTGTGTTCCAACGTAACCCACGAAATAGCTTTGACCATTTATATTTATTGGTGTACGAATTGATGCCCCGGCTGAATAGGCTAACGAACGATATTCCCTTATTTCCTGAAGAACCAAGCCCGAGAATCCTCCGCCAAAATACATTTTAAATGCATCTATATAAGCCTGTTGTTCAGGAATGTAATTGTCTTGATTAGCAAAGAAATAAATTTTACTCTGAAGAGCTTTTTTCTTATTTACCAAATAAATAATATTCTCCTGATACTGATTAATTTTTAATTCCTGTGGAGATTTGGTTTCGTTTAAATCGGTTGCCAAAGTTAGGTTTGTATTCATTATTTCCATTACTTCATCTGAGCTTTTCTGCCCGACATAATGAATCTCTGTTTCAAATTGAGCGGCCTTGTTAAAAGCATCTAATAATTCTGCTGTAGCAAGTTTCTTAATTTCTTTTAATGTTAGTCTGTCAATATAATCTGATTTATTCCCATATTTTACATATTCAAACAATGCATCTGCAACATTATCTGCTTCAGATTTTTCCATTTTCCTGTCAGCTTTATTATTTTCTAAAATATTGTTAAGCTTATTTTCTTCTAAAGCAGGATTGTTTATCAAATCATTAATTAATATCAATGCTTCTTGTAATGATTCTTCTATACCTTCAATGTTGATTGTTGTATAGTTATTATCGGAGTATATTGAATAACTACAACCAATTTTGCTAAATTCTTGTTTTAATTCACTTACCGATTTAGTTTTAGTTCCTGCATAATTCATTATATCACCGGCATAATCGAGCAACGGAATTTCTATTTTACCAACTCCGAATTTTATTTCTAATGAAAAAATATCGTTAACCGGATTATTAACATAATATAAATGTAGATTTTCTTTTATTTCTTTTGTTATAACATCTTTTTCAAAATCAACATAATCTGGTTCTACAGCTATCATTGGTAATGATTCTAAATATTCAGCAAATTCAGATTTAGCATTTGTATTTGAGATAACAGGTTCATAATCCGGCTTCTCAATTTTTTCGGGTTTTGAAAATCCCATTTTAGAATGAAATGCTAAAAAATTATTGCCGAAATATTTGTTGGCAACATCTATTACATCTTGTTTAGTAATAGCTTTTATTTTTTCAGGATAGCCGAATATCTCATCTAAATCTTCATTTTTTACAAAAGCATCGCTAATTAAATAAGCTTTACGTTGTGGGTTTTCTATCGATTGCTGAAACTCAACATATAAATCTTTTTTTGCTGCTTCAACTTTCCAATCGTCAAAATTTCCGGTTTTTAAATTTTGTAATTGCTCTAATACAAGCTCTTCAGCCGAAATAAGTTTCTGGCCAACAATTTTTGGAACAAAAAACACAAGAGTTGCTCCATGATCGTTATAAGGTAAAGGAATTACTCCTGCAAACATTAATTTATTATCAATTGCGAGTTTATCCAATAAACCGGACTGATTATAATTTGATAAAATATTTTGAGCAATATCCAGAGCTATTTTATCCGGATGACCTTTGGGAACAGTTCTAAATCCCAGCAATCCCAATTTTATCGGACTTAGTTTTGCTTCGACAAATTCACGACCATCAAAAGGCTCTTCTTCCCATACTTTTGGTTCAGGCACATTCCCTGATTCCAATTTCCCGAATGTTTTATCAATTAATGGTTTTACTGTTTCTGAATCAAAATTCCCTGATAGTATCAAAGCCATGTTATTAGCAACATAATAATTCTTAAAAAATTCATACATTTTAGTTAACGAAGGATTTTTTAAATCATCAATTGTTCCTATTATTGTTTGTTGGCCATAAGGATGATTTTTAAAGAAGTTTTTCTGGAATTTTTCTATCAGATTTGACATGAATTGATCGGAATACATATTTTTTTCTTCGTAAACTACCTCAAGCTCCGATTGAAAACCGCGAAATACAGGCTCTTTCATCCTGTGTGCATTGAGTTCCAACCATTTTTCAATTTGATTTGGAGGAAATGAGTTATAAAATACTGTTTGATCAGGGCCGGTTCCTGCATTTATATTTTTGCTTCCCATACTGTTTAGTACATTGCTAAATTCATTTGGAATAGCATACTCATTTGCTTTAACTGATTCTTCGTTTATTAATTTTTGAATAGTTTTTCTTTCTTCTTCATCTGTTGTTTTACCTAACTTGTCGTATAGTTCGAAAATTTTATCAATATGTACCTTTTCTTTTTCCCAATTTGTTGTTCCAAGTTTAGTAGTTCCTTTAAAAAGTATGTGTTCCTGGTAATGAGCCATTCCGGTAGCATCTGCAGGATCGTTTTTCGCACCGGCTTTTGTAACCACCATTCCAAAAACTTCCGGAGTATTGTGGTCTTCATTTAAATATACGGTTAATCCGTTTTTAAGTTTATATTCTTCAATGTTTTGCCCTGATAAAGGCTTTAAAAACAAACCCAGCAAAAGGCTCAGTATCAAATAAATTTTAATTCTCATAATACATCATTTTTATAATTATTAATATTGGTTACAATTCTAAATTAGATAACGAAGATAATAAAATGTTCATTGTTTATCAATAAAAAGAAATTTGCTAAAAGACGATTAAGAATTTGGTCCGTTACATATATAAAAAAATAATTATCCGAATAGTTACCTAATGCAAAGATTGATTTTACCTAATATCCGCAAGTGAATTTTTATCCGTTTACAGATTAAGTAATTAGCCGTGGCACGGTTAACTTAATATAGATGATGCCAAATCATAATTAATTTACTGACTATTAACCCCGCCTGCCGGACGGGCAGGAAATCCGTGCTACGGCTTGCGGATTTAAGGATTTTATATCCATATTATTGATATTAAACAAAAATTCCTATCTTGCCAATTACTAAAAACTAAAACTATTGAATATGAAAGCTAAATTATTTTTTATTTCTCTGTTAGTAAGTGTATTTATTGCTCCAAATCTTTTAGCTCAGGATGCTAATAACGTTCTTGGATATTGGCTTACCCAGGAAGGTGATTCGCAGGTAAAAATTTTCAAAGCAAAAGACGGCAAATATTATGGTAATATAAAATGGTTAGATGAGCCAAACGAGGAAGATGGTACAGCAAAAGTTGATGATGAAAATTCTAATCCGGAATTACAAAAGCGACCAATTCTTGGATTGCAACTTTTAAAATCGTTTAATTATGATGAAAAAGATAAGGAATGGGTTGATGGAACAATTTATGATCCAAAGAACGGAAAAACATATAAATGTTTTATGTGGTTCGAAGAAGGAGGTGATAATACTTTACATGTAAAGGGATTTATTGGATTTTCATTGCTTGGAAGAGAAGTTGAATGGAAAAGAGAAGAAAAATTAAGAGAATAAATAATCTTGGAATATTTACGAAACCCGCTTTTTGCGGGTTTTTTTATCTAATAAATTATGAATAAAAACGAGATTATTAATAAAACCGTAGAATTTGTAAAAAACAAACTTGAAGGGGATAGTTCCGGTCATGATTGGTGGCATATTTATCGGGTATGGAATATGTCTAAAAAGCTTCATGAAAAAGAGGGTGGAGAGTTGTTTATTATTGAGCTTGCGGCATTACTTCACGATGTAGCTGACTGGAAATTTTATAAAAACGAAAGTGAAGGCCTAAAAGTTATTAGCGATTGGCTTGTTAAATTAAAATTATCAAATGATTTAACTGATAAGATTATTCATGTGATAAAGAATGTTTCATTTAAAGGTGCTGGTGTAAAAGATAAAATGGACACTATCGAGGGCAAGATTGTACAGGATGCCGATCGCCTGGATGCAATCGGGGCAATTGGAATTGCACGAACATTTGCTTTTGGGGGTAAATTTGGCAACGAAATACATAATCCGGGGAAAAACATTGAGCTACATAATAGTTTCGAAGAATACAAAAACTCCAATGGAACAACCATAAACCATTTTTACGAGAAACTATTGCTTCTTAAAAGCAGAATGAATACAAAAATTGCAAAAGATATTGCCCAAGACAGGCATCATTTTATGGAAGTTTTTTTGAAACAATTTTATGATGAGTGGGGAAATTTAAAATAGTATTGTTAACTTAGAGTAAAGATAGTTTACAAATGAACATATTTACTCAATATTTAAACGACTTTTTCAATCTCTTTTTTCCGGACTTATGTATTGTTTGTAATTCGCATCTGGTAAATCAGGAAGAACTAATTTGTACGAAATGTTTATATAATTTACCCAAAACGAATTATCATAAAGAAATCGATAATCCTGTGTCACAATTATTTTGGGGGAGAACAAAAGTAGAATATGCGACGGGCTTTTTTACTTTTAGCAAAGG
>JAUVLS010000265.1 GCA_030600625.1 Bacteroidales bacterium | reverse complement strand
TAGTTCTGATTTCTATTGTTATTGCTTTAATTCTTGCTCAATTAGTAATTAAACCCATAAAAAAGATTAAGAATATTCTTATCATGATGGGTAACGGTATAATGCCTAATAAACAAATTAAAGAAAGTAATGATGAGATTGGAGAAATGGCTGAAGCCCTGAATGCTTTGATTCGTGGATTAAAGGAAACTGCAGATTTTTCAATTGAAATAGGTAAGAGAAATTTTGAGAGTCCGTTTGTACCCTTAAGTGAAGATGATGATTTAGGAAATGCATTACTTGAAATGCGTACTAATCTTAAACATGCTACAGAAGAAGAAGCACGAAGGAAAAAAGAGGATGATCAGCGAAATTGGGCATCGCAAGGAATTGCAAAATTCAGTGATATTTTAAGACAAAACAATGATAATATTGAGAAACTAACATATGATGTAATAAGTAATCTGGTAAAATATTGTGATGCCAACCAGGGTGGATTATTTATTGTTAATGATGATGATAAAAATGACCAATTCATTGAGATGAGTTCAGCATATGCATTTAATCGTAAAAAGTTTCTTGAAAAGCGAATAGAAAAAGGTGTTGGCTTAATTGGCAGAGCAGTACAAGAAAGTGAAACCATTTATATCACCGATATTCCAGATAATTATATCACAATTTCATCAGGACTTGGTGATGATAATCCTAAAAGTATAGTAATAGTACCTTTAGTTGTAAATGATAATGTTTATGGTGTTATTGAGATGGCTTCTTTTAGGGAGTTTGAAAAGTATCAAATAGAATTTGTTGAAAAGATTGGCGAAAATATAGCCTCTACGTTATCTTCAGTTAAAGTTAATATACGAACAGCACAGTTGTTAGAAACAACAAAACAACAGGCCGAAGAAATGAGAGCTCAGGAAGAAGAGATGCGTCAGAACATGGAGGAGCTTCAGGCTACACAGGAGGAATCATCCAGACGTGAAACAGAACTTGAAAAACAAGTAGAAGAATACGAAAGATTAAAGAAACAACAAGAATCATTTATTAAAAAACTTGATGGTAGCCTTACAGGTGACCTTGTTTCGGTTTTAGATGATGAAGAAGAAGAGGAGGAGGAAAAGGATAATAGCACAAAAAAAGGGAAAAAGAAAAAATAACTATATTACTGATTAAGAAAAGAACTAAATCATATTAGTTCTTTTTTTTGTCAATTTTATCAATAAGATCATTTAATATTTTGCCAATTTCATTGTGATCTGTTTTTATTAAATCACATTTAATACTTTTATTTAACTGATTGTCAATTATATTATCAATATTTTCAATCACAATAAATTCGTTAAATTTTTTAATAAAATCCGCTGTGTCATTGAAAAGATCCAAAGTTTTAACTTTTCCTGCTAATTGATAACTCCTGTTACTTACATTATATAATAGATAATATGGAGCTTTTTCAATTCCTTTTAAAGAAATTGTTACTCCATCATCGGTTGGAATAAGTACTTTTAAATCAAACCCCTTGTTGACCATACTATTATAACTTATTTACAGCTTTTTCAAGATTAATCAAGGCATCTAAAAGTGTTTGTTTTGGGCATGCAATATTCATACGCATGTAACCTTTACCTCCCGTTCCAAACATTCGGCCATCGTTAAAACCCAAACCAGCATCTTTAATCATAAATTCTTTTAAATCCTTTTCCTTTAAGTTTAGTTCAGAACAGTCAAGCCAAACCAGGTAAGTACCTTCAGGTCGAATCATTTTTATCTGAGGTATCTTTTCTTTTAAAAATTCCTGCGTAAAATCAAGATTTACAGAAAGATAATTTATTAACTGATCCAGCCATTCATCACCATGATTATATGCAGCTTCAGATGCTACAGTGCCAAACACATTACCTAAACCTACATGAATTGCATCTAAAACTTCATCATATTTCTCTTTCAATTCTTTATTCGATGCAATAACAGAAGATGTAGATAATGCAGCCATATTAAACGTTTTGCTCGGTGCAATAAAAGTAACTGTACTATCTGCTATATTTTTTGATATAGAAGCCAACGGGGTGAACTTAAAATCTTTAAACACCAAATCAGCATGGATTTCATCAGACATTATTAGCACATTATTTTCCAGGCACATCTCTCCTATACTCTTTAGTTCATCTTTAGTCCACACGGAACCTCCGGGGTTATGAGGATTTGAAAGAATCAACATTTTGGCATCTGCTAATTTTTTTTCAAAATCATTAAAGTCAAAACAATATCTACCATTTTTTAATTTTAACGGGTTTTCGATAATCGTTCTATTGTTGTTTTTTATTGCCGAAAAGAAAGGAAAATAAACAGGAGGCTGAATAATAATTTTATCATTTGGTTCAGTAAATGCTAAAATAGCCATGTTTACTGCAGGCACAATGCCGGGACTAAATGAAATCCAATCTTTAGATATTTTCCAATTATGTCGTCGTTTTAACCAGTTTACTATTGACAGAAAATACGATTCAGGCCTGAAACTATAACCAAACACTTCATGATTTGCACGATCTTTAATTGCTTTAATGATAAAATCAGGTGTTTTGAAATCCATATCCGCTACCCACATTGGGATTACATCTTCTTTCTCGAATATATCTTTTCGTAAATCATACTTTACAGAGGCAGTGTTTTCTCTGTTTATAATTTCATCAAAATTATACTTCATATATATTAAGCTGTTAGGTTTTAGTCTTTGGTTATTTGTATCATAAAAATCGTAATTCAATGTCGTTTAGTTAATTAGATTCCGCATCAAGTGCGGAATGACAAAGAGCTTGTTTTCCTGTCCCATTGTCATTCCTGCAAATGCAGGAATCTAAATCTTTAATTAATAAAACCTTAACTAAATAACATTGATTCGTAATTCTAAATTATTAATTATTTAGAATATCCTACAGACTGACTATAAATTACTTCATAATTTTCAGGTAAGTTTAATTCCTTTGCAATTTTTTCTTTATTTATCCATGCCCTGAAAACAGAAATTAAACCTTCCGATGCACAATACAAATAAACATTTTGACCAATAAATCCACAATGT
>JAUVLS010000306.1 GCA_030600625.1 Bacteroidales bacterium | reverse complement strand
TTTTTTCTTTCTATTGACAAACCATTATGATTTCTGAGTTTATTCTTCAAATCCGCAAAATTACCTTCAATTGCATTGGTAGTATTTGGTATGTTTAATTCAATATTATCATACCACGTAAATAGCCAAGGAAGATTAGTTGTTAAACTTCTATAAGCACTTCTTAATCGTTTATGAGTATAATGAGATTTACCAGTTTTTTCGTTTATTGTTCTTTCATCTAAAAATGGTTTCCATTTCTTATGCCATTGTTTTAAACCTCCCTCAAATGATTCTTTATCTGTTTGTTTCATCATGCATACAATTTCCTTTAATTCAATAGATGCAGGTGATCTAGGATTTTTTGTTATATATCTTCTTACTATTGCTGCTTGATGAAATTGACACATTTGAACAGGAATATCATGGAAAGAATTAATGAGCCCTCTGCGTCCATCACAGACAATTGCAACAATATCAAAACCCTTACTTTCTAACTCTTCAATACCTCTTTTGTAAAGAGCATTTGTCTCATATTTTACATAGTATTTCAATAAGTTTTCTTTTGTAATTGAATCCTTAAAAAGCATTACTCCAAAGTTAGTTCCCCAGTAAGTTGTATCCATTAAAATGATAATATTTCTTGGGGATTTAGGTTTTGTTTTTAACACGTGAAAATCAATTTTTCTTTGAATGGTTTTTGTACAGCATTTATACTTTTTGGACAGTTGTTCGTAGGTTTGTTTTCCTGTTGTATATTCATCCCAAATTTGAGTTGGATTTATATATTTTCCTCCAGAAAAGTATCGTCCACAAGCAATACATTTATATCGTTGTTTACCATTTCTAATACCATGTTTTCGTGTAATTGTACTACAGCAATAAAAGCATTTTTTTTATTCATAACCTTTGATTTGCTGTAAAGCTATAAATATAAAGGATTGTAGAGCATCGGAGCAACCAATTTGTCTATTAAGCCTAAAATTACGAATTCCTATAAAAATAAAAACCAACCTATTTGGGTTGGTAAATAATATTTCATTGATGAATTATAAATTAACTAATGATTCTCATTTTTTTTTGGATCGTGAATATCTATTTCTTCAATACTAAATCCAAGCTTAGTAATTATATCATCTCGTAAATGAATTGCAGCAACAAATAAAATAGTATGAACTTCCGTACCAGCTATAAAAGCAGATTGCTCGAGTTGATTTAGAATTTTTTCTCTAAACTGAAAACCTTTTAATACATCAATTAAAGCTTCCTGAACTTTATAAGCATTTGAAGGATTGGTATTTTTTACCATTTTTACAATCTCATCATAAAATGGTAAAAGTATCTCAGTAATATTTGATTCTTTTAAGATTTTTTGACCATTCTTATTTAAACGACTTGGAGAATTACTCACAGTAGTTTTTAAACGCCACAACTCATCAACTTTAACTTCCATTCCGGGAATTTTATCAACATGAGGTTTCATGCCTTCTACTAACTTAACCAAGCCTCCAGTTTTATAAATTAAAGTAAACAGACTTCCAACAACAATAACCGCTATTGTAATTATTGAAATCCATTCTCCTGGTGTTAAAGTTATTAATAAAGTCATACTAATCTTCCCTTAAATTAGATTACCTTTTTCATATTGATTAATACAATATACGAAGATAAAAGTTCAAAATCAAGTATACCGTATTCTGTTGTAAATATAATGTAAAATATTTTATTGCTATGTTACTGTAATACTAACGATTACATTAAAACTTTATTTCACAAAAGTTTTTAAAATCGGTTAGCAAATGTATAAATTAATAAGGAGAATACTTATGATGTATAACATAATTTAACATTTTAATTCGTAATTATCTGATCAAAACGCTCGCTAACGTCGGATTATAATATAAATTGCGAACCAGATAAATTCTTTATATATTGAGACCTTTAGTGCTAATTTAATTAACATATATTGTTTTTTGTGACTAAAATAATCTAACAGTAGAGTTTATAATAAATTTTATTAACTTTGGTACTAGGGAGTGACTTGGCGGCTGCTCCCTTTTTTTGTGCCTTAAATTGAATAATGAATATCGAACATCGAATGATGAATTTCGAAATTTAGTGCATTACTTCGCTGACGAACGTCTGTGACGCGTGACAAGATTATTAAATTATTTTGCTTTCCTAATTAAAAACCGATCATACAAAAATAATAAAAATGAAGCTCCAATACCAATACCGAGCAGTACAAGCCAAATTCGTCCGGGATCATAAGTTATCCATAAATAATTGGTGATTTCGTCTTGCGTCATATTTAAAAGTTCCCCTGCTTTATTATAAAGATCAGTTTGAGTAAACGTATTCGAAATTTCCGGAACAGATAATCCTTTCGAAACCAAATCATTTTGTAACAAAGTAACTTTATCAGACATTCTACCATAAACTCCGCCGGAAATATAACCTGCTAAAAGATTTCCCAAAGTAACAGGTAAAAAAGCCATTCCCATGTAAAGAGCGATTTTATCCTTTGGAGCAATTTTTCCG
>JAUVLS010000182.1 GCA_030600625.1 Bacteroidales bacterium | reverse complement strand
CGTGAAGCATTCGAAAAACTAGAATGGCAAG
This sequence comes from Bacteroidales bacterium, assembly GCA_030600625.1. The sequence continues at coordinate 4,096 of JAUVLS010000182.1, read as the reverse complement.
ATTTAGCAGCTATTCGTTTACTTGATTATATAGATAATGCCGGACGTGAATTTGATGATTTAAACTTACGTGGAGAAAAAGCCGTAAGTAACCCAATTGCTTTAATCTGGTTGGCAGTAAATTTTGGAACAGGTGGTGCAAAACCATTCTTTTTTGAAGATATGCTTCAGCTTTTTAGACAATTTACAGGTAAATCAAAACGAGAGTTACCTTCAAAGGAAAAGGTAGAACAATGGATGGATAGATGGAGTCATGGTCTGGATCCACGCATTACAAAACTTCGTGAAGAAAACCGTGAACGTATTTTAAAAATCATAATTGATAAGATTGATTCAGGAGATATTAAAGATTCTAAATATTTTTTTGAACCAGGCATATCTCAGGAACAAAAGTTTTTAAAAACCCTGGAATGGTGGGACGATCGTCTTTTTCATTTAAGATTTGCTGTTCGAGCACCTGATTTATTAAATGAGCTTTTAGGGAATTCTCTCGATCCGGATACAATGAAAATATTATATGAAGCTAAAGAAAAAGGAATTCCGTTTTTTGTAAATCCATATTATTTATCGTTATTACATGTACGAGTGCCCTATTTTGCTGTTGGTGCCGATTTGGCTATTCGTCATTATGTAATTTACAGCAAACAGTTGCTTAATGAATTTGGTCACATAATTGCCTGGGAAAAAGAAGATATAGTTGAACCGGGAAAACCAAATGCAGCAGGCTGGCTTCTACCCAACGATCATAATATCCATCGCCGGTATCCTGAAGTTGCAATATTAATTCCTGATACAATTGGCCGTGCCTGTGGTGGATTATGTGCATCATGTCAGCGATTATACGATTTCCAGAGAGGTAATCTTAATTTTAATCTCGATAAACTAAAACCACGTGAAACCTGGGGAGAAAAACTTAAAAATCTTTTAAAATATTTTGAGGATGATCCTCAATTACGTGATATTCTGATCACGGGTGGTGATGCATTAATGAGTTCGGATAAATCACTTGAAAAAATCTTAAATGAAATTTGTGAAATGGCTTTACGTAAAAAAGAAGCCAATAAAAACAGGAAAGATGGTGAAAAATATGCCGAAATTATAAGAGTAAGACTAGGAACAAGATTACCGGTTTATCTGCCTCAAAGAATTACATATGAGCTAACTCAAATCTTAAAAGATTTTAAAGAAAAAGCCACTAAAATTGGTATAAAACAGTTTGTTATTCAAACGCATTTTGAATCGCCAATGGAAGTAACACCCGAAGCCCGTGAAGGAATCCGAAAACTAATTACTGCCGGCTGGATAGTTACAAATCAATTGGTTTTTACAGCTGCTGCATCGCGTCGTGGGCATTCTGCTAAACTAAGAAAAGTGCTTAACGATATTGGAATTATTAATTACTATACCTTTAGTGTTAAAGGTTATATGGAAAACAATTTCAATTTTGCTACCAACGAAAGAGCGGTTCAGGAACAAATAGAAGAAAAGATTTATGGCAAAATCCCTGAAGAATATTACGATGAAATAAAAGACTTTCCGAATCACTCCGAATTATTAGTTGAAAAAATATCAGAGTTAAAAAGTAAAGCCAATCTGCCATTTCTTGGTACTGATCGTAATGTATTAAATTTGCCAGGAGTTGGTAAAAGCCTTACTTTCAGAACTATTGGAATAACCCGCTATGGAAGACGAATACTGGAATTTGATCATGACACCAATCGTAATCACAGCCCTATTATTAAAAAAATGGGGAAAGTAATTATTATTGAATCCAAGTCGATTAGTGAATACCTTGAACAACTCGAAGATATTGGCGAAAATATTTCCGATTATGAAAGCATTTGGGGATATTCAATTGGAGAAACAGAACCCCGTATTCCTATTTATGAGTATCCTGAGTATGAATTTGAAATAACTAAAGAAAATACAAATCTGGAGATAAGTAATTAGTTTTATTCATTTAATCCCCTTGAAAAATATTCGGGCAAAAACTTTATATACATCTTTAGCAACCGGACGCTTCCTTTCTAATCGCTAATTATTAGTTTCTCTCTAACTTTTTTGCTATTAATTTCAACTTCAATTACATATATTCCTTTTGGAAGACATGACAAATCTATCGATTTGTTTTTTGGTTTTTTAGATAATACAATTTGTCCTATTTGATTATAAATTGTAACTGTTTCTACTTTATGGCCATTGTTGATTATAATATTTAAAATCTTGCTTGTAGGATTTGGGTAAATTTTAATATTCTGATTACTGTAATGTGAAAAATTTGATGAATTATTCGAGGTTGATATTGAATTTCCTAAAAGCCAATCGGTTGCTGACCATAAGAAGTTCCAGTCAGAGCCGTTATCATTAAGCTCTTGTGCCACATTTGTATTGTCTCTGTCGCTGTCTTCTTCAATTTCGGGGTGTGGGCTAATAAGCAAGACCCTGCCATTACCGTAATTGAAATTTATTATTGCAAGTTGGTTATAATAACCATCAAAAGTTGCTACAGTGTCAAATTCGGTATTTGAGTATGGATTAAAAACAGAACCACCCCAATAGAGCATATCTTCGTTTATTGATTCAAACTGGTTGATTTCATTTTCAATATTCATTGTAAGTGTTGTCATATCATAATAGGGCCAAACAGCCAATTCATCAATTGGGCCAATAGATTTTCCCTGAAAAAGATTCAAAGGGTAGTCATAAGTTACACCTTGCCACACTAATTTATCACAAGCAAATTCCGCTCCTGCACAAATACCAATGTACGCACCACCATCGGCAATTATTTCTTGTATATTTTGTATTCCTGTAGAATTTATGTCAGCATTATAATAATCGGCATCACCTCCGGGGAAATAAATAACCTTGTAAAAAAATTTTAATGTTATCGTATTAACATCATGTGCAGTAACTCTATTGTGCGACACGCCTTTCCAATTAAGAAACTGTTCAAAAGCTACAATCCCATCTTCCCAGGCACCAATATTATTATCATGATAAATAGCAAAATCATACTGCCCTTGTGCAAATGATGAGTTTACAATAAGCAATAATAAAAAAACATATATCTTTTTCATGTTTTACTTATTTGTAGATTTGTTTATTCGCCTTGTTGCTATTATTTATCAAGATATTATTCCAAATTCACCAATAAATTTTCTATTGTTCCTATTTCAGTATAGGAAACACCGTAACTTCTGCCAAAATTACCGGCAACAATAACTAACAGATCATCTTTGGTAAATGTATATTTATCAATCAATGCAGTTAAAGTTTCGGATAAAAACTCATGCGATGTTTCCTTAGGCTCCATATAATCAGCATTAACACCATAACTTAAAGCCATTTCGCGCATGGTTCGTTTTGAGTAACACTGTGCAAATATTGGTTTTGCACCACGATACGCAGCTAAACTTCTTAATGTTTTACCCGATGTTGAATCAGCAATAATAGCCTTTACATCAAGTCTTATTGCTCCTTTAACAGCTGCTTTACATAAATATGCCGCTACTTTGTTGTTAATTATTACAGTCTGAATATCATTAAAAGGATCTTTGGTTTTTTCTACTTCCATAGCAATTTTTGCCATGGTACAAACCGACTCAACAGGGTATGCACCATTAGCAGTTTCTCCACTAAGCATTATTGCATCGGTATTTCTGTATACAGCACTCGCCACATCGTTTACTTCAGCACGGGTAGGTCTTGGGTTATGAATCATTGAATGCAACATTTGTGTAGCAATAATTACAGGTTTTCGTTTTTCTATACACTTACTTATCAGATATCGTTGCAATCCCGGTATTTGCTCATAAGGTATTTCTACAGCCAAATCACCACGTGCAACCATAACACCATACGCGTGATCCAGAATTTCATCAATATTATCGACTCCCTGCTGATTTTCTATTTTTGCAATAATCTTTATTTTACTATTCTGAGCATCCAATAACTTCTGTATCTCTAAAACATCTTCTTTGCTTCGTACAAACGAATGAGCAATAAAATCAAGATCCTGCTCAATAGCCAGTTGGATAAATTCCTTATCTTTTTTACTTAATGATGGTAAATTAAATGCAACATTTGGAACATTC
>JAUVLS010000202.1 GCA_030600625.1 Bacteroidales bacterium | reverse complement strand
ATAGCAAAGAAGAATTAATCGAAAGAATATATAAAGGCATAATAGAAATAAATCAAGAGCCTGTTGTTTTTAGATGGAAGTACAAAATGGATGAAATATCCTTAAACTAATATGTTAATTTATGAACGCTCTACTAGTATCGCAAAATACAAAAAATTATCTTGGTAAAAAACAGTAGAAGTAAACAGATGTTTGTATTAGAAACCATAAATATTGAACTTGTCTGAGGCAGGTAAGCTCTGAATTATCTAATTATCGCATCGTAAATAACTTGTTGAATATCGGTACGAATATCCATCTGTAACAATTTATTATTATCCTGGTCGGGGTGTACTCTGTTCGAAAGAAAAATATAAACTATTTGTTCTTCAGGATCTGCCCAGGCAATTGTTCCGGTAAATCCTGTGTGCCCGAAACTTTTACCCGAAACACATTTACAGGTTGGTCCTTCAATATCGTAATTCATTTGTGGTTTATCAAAACCCAGTGCTCTACGGTTATTATTATCTAAAAACGGACTTGTGGTAAATAGTTCAATAGTCTCTGGATTAAAATATTTTGTTCCACCATAATTACCTCCATTCAAATACATCTGCATTAACTTAGCCATATCGCCAGCCGTAGAAAAAATTCCTGCATGACCGCACACACCGCCCAACATAGCAGCTCCAGGGTCGTGCACATAACCATGTAACAATTGTTTCCGAAAAACCTGGTCGTTTTCTGTTGGTACTATATCTAATTTATCGAACTTTTCAAGAGGTAAGAAAGTTGTCCTGTTTGCTCCCAGCTCATCGTAAAAAACGGAATCAACATAATCCTGGAATTTAACACCCGTATAATTTTCAATTATTTTGTAAAAATAGTAATAGCCTAAATCACTATAACGATAAATTTTTTCTTCATATAAATTCGATTCACGAATCTTGTTATATATCGTATCGAGATATGTATCTAAAATGTAAAAATCAGTCGCTATTTTGGTCGAAAATCCTTCTTTTGGTATATAACTATAAATATCATCTTTAAACTTAAAATTTTTGGCCATATAAGCATGATTTCCTATTTTGTATGGAAACTCCTCGGTAAACTTATTATTCAATAATTTCTGGTCAGGATATAAGGTTTCGAGTGTTGAGTAGTAAAAGGGAATCCAGCCATTGAGTTGTGCCTGGTGTGCTAAAATATCTTTTATATTTAAATCGCCTTTATTTGTTGTATCTAACTCAGGTAAATAATCGGACAGTTTGCCATCAATAAAAAACAAACTATCCTCATACAAATGCATTAAAGACGGAACTGTAGCAGCAATTTTTGTAATGGAAGCAATATCATAAATATCATTTTTCTTTACAGGATTTTGCTTCATATATGTATGATAACCAAAGGCTTTATCGTAAAAAACAATACCATTACGAGCAATAAGAATTCGACAACCTGGAGTTGCCATACTATCAATTGCACTTTGTGCTATAGAATCTATTTTTATTAGTTTTTCGGATGATATTCCCGCCTGTTCAGGGATACCATATTGGAGTCTTATTTTTTTTTTAATATAGATTTCTGTTCCAGCCGGGTAATCTTTGTTAATACCAACAGGCAAACGGCCAGAAATTTCGGTTCCGCCAAAAATAGCTTGTGCAGCAGCGACTTGGATTTCAACATCGTCAGAATATGCAATTATAACTGCATCGATACTATCAATCATTTCGAAATGCCGTAAACTATAAGGATTTGCAAAAACACTAAAAACAACTTTTGTTTCATTGGCTAGTTTGGCAATTTGATTTAAATGATATTGATTAACTTTATAATTTCCCGATAGCCAGTACGAAGTGTTATGAACACTGGCAAATACAATATCGTAATCTTTTAAAATATTGAACAAGGAATCTTCATTACTTTCAGTAAAAATAAAATGATCGACTTTAGCATATTTTGAAAGTGTTTCCTGAAACTCTGTAATTTCATTTGTATTAAATGCTAACGAAGCAAATTGCTTGCGTTTAAGCTTTTTTATGGGTAAAATATCCTTTTCGTTTCTTATCAAAGTTAAACCTGCTTCAATTAAATCACGACGTGTTACTTCATAAACCAACTGGTTTAAATCTTTTTCCAGATTTCCTTTTTTAATAAAAGCTGTTGATTTATTCTTTGCGTTTAATCCTACTCTATATTTTGCTTCCAGTACTTTACGACAACTTTCTTCGATTCGTTCACGGGGGATTCCTCCTTTACGAACTTGCTTTTTTATTTTTGATATTGCCTTTGATACACTCACAGGAAAAAGTAAAACATCATTACCGGCGCTAAGCGCTAAAGCCTCAATCTCTCCGGGATCATAATATTTTGTTGCACCTTTCATGTTTAAAGCATCGGTAAAAATTAATCCTTCGAAAGCCATTTCTTCCTTTAACAAATCTGTAACAACTGCTTTTGTAAGAGTTGTTGGAGTATCCTCTTTTGTTCCAAGAGCAGGAACATTTAAATGAGCGACCATTACTCCTTCTATCCCGGCATCAAAAATTTTCCTGAACGGATATAACTCAACAGAATCAAGTCGCTCACGATTATGGTTTACTGTAGGCAAAGTATAATGCGAATCTTTATCGGTATCGCCATGCCCCGGAAAATGCTTCGCTGTGGCAATAATACCTGCATCTTGCATCCCTTTCATGTACATTATCCCTTTTTGGGCAACATTATCAGGGTTTTCACCAAACGAACGTACATTAATTACTGGATTCAAAGGATTGTTATTTACATCAACAACAGGAGCAAAATTAACATGAATACCCATTCGTTTCATTTGCTCGCCAATATCATAACCCATTTGGTAAATTAAAGAATCATTTTGAATTGCTCCAAGCATCATTTGTCTAGGATAACTTATGGTTGAATCCAAACGCATTCCCAAACCCCATTCTCCATCAATAGCTATTAAAAGTGGAATTTTCGATAAATCCTGGTACTGATTAGTTAAATTAGCTTGTCTGCCCGGCCCACCCTGGAAAAAAATTAAGCCTCCAATTTTATATTTTTTAATTATATATTTTATCTCATCAATATGCTCTTGATCTTTATTTGAATAAGCAGCCACCATAAACAATTGCCCGATTTTTTCTTCAAGAGATAATTTATTCATTACAGAATCAACCCATTGTTTTTGTTTGTCAATTATTATGGTCAAATCCTGAGCCTGATTGAACGTAGTAAAAAGTAAATTTATAATTATAAAAAGTATAAAGAATCGATATCTTATCATAGTACTTTGATTTTCTTTAATTTACACCAAATACATTACCTAAATTATTTGGTTTAGCGCAAATATAATCTTTTGAAAAAACAAGCCCTACTAAGATTCCAAAGAAGTTTACAGAATTTATGAACAAGGGTTAAATGATTGAATAATGTAAAATGTAAAATAATAGAATATGGGATAAAGTAGTTAGCAGTTGGCAGAACTAGAAGCCAGAAATTCGGAACCTTAATCTTATTTCTTTATAAGTATATAATTCCTGAATCCACCCAAATTTCGACCTCCAAGTAGATTATTCTCAATCCAGGTTAAAAAACGATATTTCAATCTTTCGTGCGCATGCTTCTTTCTTGTACCAGACGGCTTGCCTGTAAACTGAAGCTCATCTTTCCAATCGAATTTTGCAATCCAGTTTTTCATTACTTCAGGGTGCGTTTCAGTAAACTTTTGTATCTGGTCCAGCGAACCATAATCAAAATTACGATACATTGTTTCTCTCTTTCCAGTGCCTTCTTCGCCTCTATGAATAGTATCCAAAGCCTTCATTTTTTTCTTCATTAACGAAGGTGGCCTAACCCAACCGTAATGATAAACATCAGCATCTACTCGAGCTACTTTTAACTTATAGGTTCC
>JAUVLS010000299.1 GCA_030600625.1 Bacteroidales bacterium | reverse complement strand
TAAAATGTCGAGGAGCATGGTTGATGTGGCTGAATTATAATATTCTAATCGAATTTCGAATTTAGATTCTTCGTTTGGGTTTTGAGCATATTCCTCAAGCCAGAAAAGAACCGGATCAAAAAACTTCCTTACGTCTTCAGGGAATGATTTTCCGAAGATTAAGAATTTTCCTATTTCTTTGTCGAAATTTATTCCGGGAGATTCTTCTGTGGCTCTAATAATCAAAGGTTCCATACTTGTATTTATATAAATAATCTATGGTTTTTAGTATAAATTAAATAGTTTATTAAAGTTCGGTTTCTTCCAAAGCATGATATTCAAAAGGCAGACTAACTAATTCGGAGTATTCTTCTCCGGCCTCTTGCATATCTTCATCAATCTCCAGATAATTCCATGAAATAGTAACTTTTTTATCTTTTTTATAGATAGCGTCTAATACATTAAGTATTTCTAAAATAATAAGAGAAGATGAAGAATTAAAATATTCCAGTTTAAATTCAAAAAAGGTTTCTTCATTTGGATTTTGAGCATATTCCTCAAGCCATTTAAATACTGGAGCATAAAAACTTCTACTTTCTTCGGGGAATGATCTTCCGGCAATTTCAAACTTACCTGATTCTTTATCAAATAGAATTTTTGGAGTAGAATCTGTTCCTTCAAGGTTGAATTTTTCCATAGGTATTTTTTAAGATTTTAAATACGAATCTAATTTAGACAAAAATAATTTAAGTCGTATTGGTTTTAGAATAAAATCATCGCAACCGACTTCTTCTGCTTTTTCTTTTGCGTCCTTCATGTTTAAAGCCGTTTGTGCAATAATAGGGACATCCTTTCTCATTTCTTTGATTCGTTTGGTTGTTTCAAAGCCATCCAGCTTAGGCATATTTATATCCATTAAAATCAAATCAATTTGATCATTTTTAGTAAAAATGTCAATAGCTTCTTCACCGTCTTTAGCTCTTAAAATTTCAACATTAGTGTGTTTTAAAGCTTCAACAAGGAATAAATAGTTCATTTCAGTATCCTCGGCAATAAGAATTGTTTTTTTACTCCAGTCGTATGTGTCTTTCGATAAAGTCTTTTCTTTTGCAACTTCAAGCCTGATTCCAATTACTAAAATGTCGTCTAACTGGATATTATCACCTTGCCATTCTTTAAATGTTTTATTTAAAATCTCTTTTTGAACGGTCATTGGTTTTTTATGGATTTCTAAAAGCAAATCACGGAAATTTCTCGACATGAATTTGCGGTTTTTTGGTCCTCCAATTTGATCATAATATCCATCAGAAAAAATATAGATTATGTCATTTTCATTAATATCAATCTCGTGGTTTTCAAATGATTTATGAGCGTTTTTATGAATACTAACAGGCATTCGGTCTCCTTTAATAACTTCCAGTTTATTATTTTTTATAATGTATAAAGGATTATGTGCACCAGCAAATTGAAGTTTCTGTTTTTCGGAATCAATAATACATAACGAAATGTCAATTCCGTCTTGAGACTCGTTCTCGGCTCCGGTTTGATGTAGCGATTCAATAATATAATTACGAAGCTGGTTTAATATTTCGTTAGCTTGTAATGAATAGATATGTTTGTTTTCTGTAATTTTTGTAACAATCTCATTTAAATATGCTGTACCTAACATGCTCATAAATGCGCCCGGCACACCATGACCGGTACAATCAGCAGCAGCAATAATTATTTTTCCGTCTTTATTCATCATCCAGTAAAAATCACCGCTAACGATATCTCGGGGTTTAAATAATATAAAATGCTCGGGTAAATTTCTTTTTATAAAATTGAGAGGAGGTAACAGGGCATGTTGAATTCGTTTTGCATATTCTATACTATCGGTAATATCCCTTTTTTGTTCATTAGCAATGTCTCGCTGAGATTCAATTTCTGATTTTTGTATCCTAATTTGTTCGTTTTGCTCTTCTAAAAGTTTATTTGCTTTCTTTTTTGCTTTAAATTGTCGTAAAACTAAAATTGAAAATAATAAGATTAAAAAGAAAATAAACGAAATACCTAAAAGTATGATTCGCTTGTTTCGTAATTCAGCTTCTTTCTCACGAATAGTAAGTTCTCTTATATCAAGCTCTAGCTGTTGTTGTTTGGTTATTTCTTCTGTTTCTAGTAATGTTCTTTGAGTTTTTTCGAGTTGATCCGATGTCTCAGATAAAGTTTTTTCTGTTTGTATTTTTTCATTTTGTGCTTTCTGAACCTGCTCTTTAGATTGTTCTTCGATTTCTTTTATTTGTTCAGCTTTGATATGCTTATCAAGGGATGCAAACTGTTCGAAATATTTCATTGTATTTTCCGAATCGCCCAAAAGCTCATAATTTTCGGCAAGCATACCATAGCACGTTCGTATTAATTTAAGATTATTAAGTTCCCGGGCATATATGAGAGCCTCGTTAATATTGTTTATGGCATCCTTATTTTTTGATAGATTTTTCAGGACTGTAGCCTTATTCAGTAAGCCCGTGAACATCCCATCTTTTTGATTTAGCTGGCGGGCAATCTGTAAACCTTTATTAAAATTAGTTAATGAGTTTTGATAATCTTCCTGGTCTGAATAAATAAGTCCAATATTATAATAAAGAGATTTTACTCCATTTAG
>JAUVLS010000015.1 GCA_030600625.1 Bacteroidales bacterium | reverse complement strand
ATACCAAACCTTGCTTGGTGTTACCGGCTCAGGGAAAACCTTTACCGTGGCTAATGTTATTGAAAAAGTAGAACGTCCTACCCTTGTATTAAGTCATAACAAAACTTTGGCTGCTCAATTATATGGTGAGTTTAAACAGTTTTTTCCAAATAATGCGGTAGAGTATTTTGTTTCGTATTACGATTATTACCAGCCGGAAGCCTATTTGCCGGTTACAGACACTTATATTGAAAAGGATTTATCAATTAACGAGGAAATAGAAAAACTCAGATTAAGCACAACTTCGTCTCTTTTATCAGGCCGGAGAGATATTATTGTTGTTTCATCAGTTTCATGTATATATGGAATTGGAAATCCGGAAGATTTCCATAGTAATACCATTACTATAAATCAAGGACAGGTAATAAACCGCAATCAATTTTTACGTTATTTAGTCGAAAGTCTTTATTCCCGAAGTGAATTTGATTTCAAACCGGGAACTTTCAGAGTCAATGGTGATACTATTGATATTTATCTTGCTTATAGCGATCTGGCATACAGAGTTACATTTTGGGGTGATGAAATTGAAGAGATTGAATCATTTGATCCTATAACTAATAAGATCATTGAAAACCTAAAAACGGGAATTATATATCCGGCAAATATTTTTGTTACTACAAAAGATCGGATGAATAGTGCTATCCATGATATACAAGATGATTTATTTAAACAAATAGAATATTTTAAATCCATTGGTAAAAACTACGAAGCAAAGAGAATTAAAGACAGGGTTGAATATGATTTAGAAATGATCAAGGAACTTGGATATTGTTCAGGAATTGAAAACTATTCCAGGTATTTTGATGGTAGGAAACCAGGAACCCGTCCTTTCTGTTTATTAGATTATTTCCCGGATAATTTTCTTACTGTCGTAGACGAAAGTCATGTTACCTTGCCTCAAGTTCGCGCAATGTATGGTGGCGATAATTCGCGTAAAAAGAATTTAGTTGAGTATGGATTCCGGTTACCTGCTGCTATTGATAACAGGCCTTTAAAATTTGAAGAATTTGAGTCACTTACAAATCAGCTTTTATTTGTTAGTGCAACTCCGGCAGATTTTGAATTAGAAAAAAGTGATGGTTTCTTTGTCGAACAAGTTATAAGACCAACAGGCTTATTGGATCCTGAAATTGAAGTAAGGCCTTCTTTAAATCAAATTGATGATTTAATGGAAGAAATTAATATTAGAGTTGAAAAAAAACAACGAATATTGGTTACAACTCTAACAAAAAGAATGGCAGAAGAACTCACCAAATATTTAACCCGATTTGAAATAAAGTGTCGTTATATACATTCAGATGTAGATACTTTAGACCGTGTAGAAATTATGGATCAATTAAGAGATGGAACTTTTGATGTATTAATCGGGATTAATCTTTTAAGAGAAGGATTAGATTTACCCGAAGTTGCTCTCGTTGCTATTCTGGATGCTGATAAAGAAGGCTTTTTGCGCTCTGCAAGAGCATTAACTCAAACAGCAGGGCGTGCAGCAAGAAATATTGATGGTAAGGTTATTATGTATGCTGATAAAATAACAAAATCAATGCAACAAACCATTGATGAAACAACGCGCAGAAGAGAAAAACAACTTAAATATAACGAAGAAAACAATATAAGCCCAAAACAAATTATCAAAGCTTCCGGCTCGATTATGCGACATTATAATAAAAAGCTTGGAATGAAAGGTAAAGTGTATTCTGAACCAGATGGTTTAAATATCGCTGCTGATCCAATTGTTAAATATATGAATAAACTAGCATTAGAAAAGGCAATTGAAAAAACCAAACTGTCGATGGAAAAAGCCGCTAAAGAATTAAATTTCCAGGAAGCAGCTCAACTAAGAGACGAAATGTATGCTTTACAAGAGTTGTTAAAGGGGAAATAAAGGTAATATCTAAAAAACTGTGCAAAACGTTGGCTCCACTGTGCAAAATGAGTTCCCCACAATGCTAAATGATGTCCTCACTAAAACACTGACAGATAAAGATTCTGTCAGGTTTAATAATTCAACGGACAAGAATGTCCGTTGTACTGTTATGTAAGAAATTTGTTTATTATACCTAACAATTCCGGTTTGCGGACTGGTTTTGATATGTATGCGTTACACCCTGCTTCGATGCTCATTTTTTCGTCGTTTTGCATTGCAAATGCTGTAAGGGCAATAATTGGCATTTCCTTTTCAAACTCTCTTATTTGTTTAGTTGCCTCCAGACCATCCATATCAGGCATTTTAATATCCATTAAAACTAAATCTATTTTATTGTTTTTACATATTTCGACTGCATCAATTCCATTTTTTGCATGTTTAATATTTGCCCGTGTTGTGGATAATATCATTTCAAAATACCGATAGTTGCTTTGTTCATCTTCAGCTATTAGTACAGTCTTACCGTGCCAGTTATAATCATCTTGCAGGTTTGGTTTTTCTTTAAGCGGTATTTCTCCTTTTGATACATTCTTATAAGGAATTGTAAAATAAAAAATTGCTCCATGATTTAGTTCAGACTCAACCCAAATATCGCCACCAAGCATATTAACAAGGTTTTTGGAGATAGTTAAGCCGAGGCCTGCTCCGCGGTATAGTTTTCTTTTATCATTTTCTGCTTTAGTAAATCTGCTGAATATAATTGTTTGTTGATCTTTAGTTAATCCTATACCTGTGTCTTTTACATAAAATTTTATTACTGGTTTTTCAGAATTGTTTTCGAGTATAAATCCAAATTCAACAGATCCTTTTTCGGTAAATTTTAAGGCATTATCAATTAAGTTTGAAATGATTTGTTGTAAACGATGTGGGTCAGAACAAATTGAAAATTCTTTATTTTCTGAGCCCGGGGTGTATTTCAGCTCAATCTTATCTTTAAATATTAATTTTTTATTTTCGTTAAATAAATCAATAAGTACATTAAATATATTATTCAAATTGCAATCTTTTTTATCAATAACTAATTGATTGGATTCAATTTTAGATAAATCAATAATATCATCAATAAGATGCAATAAAGTATCACTATTATAAGTAATAAGAGATATTAATTCTTTTTTGTCAGGATCCTGCATATCCGGGTCATCTAACAAATTTGAAAATCCGATAATTGCATTCATCGGTGTGCGTATTTCGTGCGACATGTTTGCAAGAAAAGCAGATTTAAGGCGGTCAGATTCTTCGGCTTTCACTTTAGCTTTTTCAAGTTCGGAAGTACGTTTTTTTACTAATTTTTCCAGTTGACTCCGATGAAGTTCCAGTTCATCTTTTTGAGTTAAAATTTCTTCGTTCTGAGTCAGGATTTCTTCATTTTTCTTTAGTATTTCATTTTCTGCTTCTTTAAGTTTGGTAATATCGGTATCTATAGCTATAAGTTTTTCAGCTTTTCCCTTATTATTAATAATTGGAGTTAGTGTAGTTTGAATCCACACTATTTTATCTGTTTTATCTGTAACGCGATTTTCGTAAGTGATACTTTCTTTTTGACTCACACAACGCTCTACAATGTTTTTAATATCAGGATTACTGCTTGTTGTAAAAATATTATTTCCCTTTTTATCGATAAACCTGCTTAGTGAGTATTTATACAATTTATAAAAGCCTTCGTTAACCCATTCGATTTTTCCATCGAGATTTGCCAAAACAACGGCATTGTCGGTTTCCCGGGCAATTATGGATAGTTTCTTAAGTTCTCTGTTTACACTTGCTACGTATTCTGACTGTGCAATAAGTTCTTCTTTTTGCCGGGAAATTTCAATGGTTCTTTCTTTAACAACTTTTTCAAGATTATCTTTTTCCATTTTCAGGTTTATTGTATAAAGTTTAACAATAAGCCAGATTAAAAAAAGTGTACTAATACCATAAATAATGTATGCAATTATGGTACGATACCATGGAGCTAAAATCACGAACCGGTATTGTGTTATCGTACTTTCCTTATCGTAAATATTCTTAGCTTTTACTTTAAATATGTAGTTTCCTTCGTGTAAATTGGTGTATTCTTTTTCGGTTTTTAGTGACCATTCTGACCAGTTTTTATCAAATCCTTCCAGAAAATAACTATACTGTGTTTTATTGTGATCTTCGAAATATAATGCCGAAAAAGCAAATTGCAAATTGTGTTGTTTATATGGTAATTCTATAATATTGGTAATATTTCCGGTACCACCGTAAACAAGAGAGTCATTAGCAAGTATATGCCTTATAAGTACAGGAAATGAAGCATCATAACCGGGTAAAATTTGCGGATTGTATTGTATAAGGCCTTTTTCGGTACAATAAAATATATTGTTTGTATCACTTATGGAGAGATTTTCAACATATAAACCTTTGAATTTTAAAAATGGTGTTTTTTCTAATACGTATGTGCTATCGGACTGGAATAGCAGCACCCCTTTTTCACCTCCATATTGGAAATAGATGTTACCATTAGCATCCTGTACAAATTTGTCAATTAATTTTTCTTTATTAAAAAATTTATTGAATGTTTCATCAGGAACAAAGCGATTTGTTTCCGTGTTGAATTTGTAAATCCCTTTCTCAGTACCGAATAGGATTCTTGTGTTTTGATTTACTGTTTTAATCTTAAAAACAAAATTATGTGTGTTTGCGGGTAAACCATGGTTTGAATTATAAAAATCCAATTTAACCACACTATCAAGAGTTTGGTTTAGTTTGAGTCGGCAAATTTCATTAAATCTATGACTTATCCATATATTACCATTATCATCTTCCTGTACATAGTGTGCCGATTCATTAAATCCTTTGATTTCGTGTTTTAGTTGCCAATTTCCTTTTCTATATTCTAAAAGTAACAGGCCATTATTATGGCCAGCCAGTATATAAGGCCTGTTTTTTAATTTATTTAAGTTCCATATAGTTTTAATATTTGTTACTATTTTTTTTGCAACATTATCTCTAATTATAAAAACACCTTCTGCATGGCCAAAGAATAATTCTCCCTGTATTTCAGTTAAATGCCATCCTTGTCCTTTTGTATTTTTGATAAAAGAAAAGTTGTTTTGCGGATCTTTCATGAAAAGCCCGACTGAAGTTGCCGCATATAGCCGGCCTTTATGAATTGTTGCCGTGTAAGCTGAACCAAATAAACCGTCTTTTTCATTATAAAGTGTAAGAGGAGAGTTCATTACAATATATGAAATGCCATTATTTAAACCTGTCCAGATATTTTTTTGAGAATCAACATAAACACTCAAAGTTTTAATATCCTGCAAACCAATATCCTTGTTAAAATGTTGTAGAATATTTCCTGATTTATCAATAATTATTAACCCATTTTGTGATGTTCCTAAAATGAATTGTTCATTGTTTAGTTTTGCACCATAGTATACCTGGTTTTTTATAAGGAAATTATCTACTTCCTTAAATCCCACGGGTTTTGAGAACTTAACGTTTTTTTTGTTTGGATTGTAGATAAATATACCATGTTTGCGAGTAGCTATTAAGATTTTATCTTCTTCGTAAGGAAGCATTATATGAAGAGGGTTATTTGTAAATTGATCGCTATTTGGTACTAATTGCAGGCTGTCATCAACTAGTTTTAACAATCCTTTTTCCCGCTCTTTCACAAAAAATTCATTGTTTACAAAAAATGAAACATGAAAACCATTTTTCGACTTGAATACTATTGTTTTATTTTCTTTTATTAAGAAAATTTTGCCGGAAGTTTTTACAATAACACTTTCATTAATAATAAAAATCTCCCATACATCCATGAAATTCTGTTCTTCTTCAGGTATTTTTTCAAGGAGTGAAATGTATTGCATTGTACCTGTGCTATCGGCTTGTAAATAGCCAAATTCACCAACAGCGCCAATAAATATCCTGCCTGTACTGTCAATTGCTAATGAACGAACTGCTGATTTGTTTGATATTTCAATAAGTCGCCAGTTGGTTCCGTCGAATTCCAACACACCATTGTTATTTCCAAAATACATTACTCCCCTGTGGTCTTGTACAATTGCCCATATTTGATTTTCAGGAGTATTATAATCTGCATCGTTATAATTCTGAATATAAGGATTGCCTTGTTGGGTAAGTTGTTGAGCGTGTAATTGATTAAAAGAAATAAATAATAATATGGAAAAAAGAATGTATGATAATTTATTCATATTTGTTTTATTAGACTCAGCTTTATGTTTAAATTAGTTCAAATTATGTAATTAATAGGATAAAATCAAATTTAAGTAAGTAATTTTAAGCCTGCCTGTCATGCCTCCTGCCTACGACAGGCAAACCCCATAAATCCAGGTAATGAAAAAACCATCCTAAACCGGATGGTTTTCTTATAAATCTTAATGTCTAATTATATTTATCCCAAATATGATTTTAACAATTTACTTCTTGAAGTATGTCTTAATCTTCTGATTGCTTTTTCCTTGATCTGGCGAACACGCTCACGTGTTAATCCAAAATTTTCACCAATTTCTTCCAGTGTCATTTCTGAAACTCCAATACCATAGAAATATTTAAGAATATCCCTTTCTCTATCGGTTAATGTTGCCAGGGATCTGTCTACTTCACGAATTAAAGATTCATTTATCAAGGAATTGTCGGCATTCGGAGAATCATCATTTATCAATACATCAAGCAAGCTGCTATCTTCTCCAACAGCAAAAGGCGCATCAACCGACACAGAACGCCCTGATACCCGCATAGTATCTACCACTTTATCTTTCGGCAATTCTAATTTGTCAGCCAATTCATCAGGCGAAGGAGTTCTCTCATTTTCCTGTACAAATCTTGAAAAAGCCTTATTTATTTTATTTAATGATCCAACCTGATTAAGCGGTAAACGTACAATTCGCGACTGCTCAGCCAAAGCTTGCAATATAGCTTGTCGGATCCACCAAACTGCATATGAAATAAATTTAAAACCACGAGTCTCGTCGAATTTTTCAGCCGCTTTTATAAGACCTAAATTACCTTCATTTATTAAATCGGGCAATGTTAAACCTTGATTTTGATATTGTTTTGCAACCGATACAACGAAACGTAAGTTAGCTTTTGTTAATTTCTCCAAAGCTAAGCGATCTCCCTTTTTTATCCTTTGGGCTAATTCAACCTCCTCTTCGATAGTAATTAAACCCTCTCGTGCTATTTCCTGCAAATATTTATCTAAAGAGGCGCTCTCTCTGTTAGTAATCGATTTTGTGATCTTTAATTGTCTCATTGATTATAAGAAAATTTCTGCAAATTTAGGTAAAACAAAATTATTTTAAATACACCATTGCTAATTTAAGCCTAGATATTTCTAAATCTGAATAAAATAATGAGGAACTATTCAATTTTGACTTTATACTTATAAACATAAATGTATCTGTTACCCGAATACATTACCTCCATTTCAACAATAGCTCCTTGACCTTTCTCACTTAAAACTCTTTTAATATCTTCAAGCTGAGTAATTTTTTTATCCTCGATACGCGTAATAACATATCCTTCCTCAATTCCGGCTTTTTTTAAAGCTCCATCTTTTAAATCAACAATTCTTAGTCCATGGTTAACTCCAAATTGTTTTTTATCCGCATTATCTAAATTTTTAAATGATGCACCAAGGATAGATAATAATTCTTCATCTTTAACAATTTCAGTGTTTCCATGCATATTACGTAAAAGCACATCAAATTGTTTCCTTTTATTATCTCTTTTAATAGTTACATATATCGTTTCTCCAGGACGATAATTACCAATTTGTTCAGTAAGTTCAGTTGTACTATTTACTTTAATATTATTAATTTCCAGAACTACATCACCTTTTTTTATTTTTGCTTCCTTTGCTGCACCCTCTTCAGTAACATCAGTAATTAAAACGCCTTCGATTTTATCTAATTCACAATCTTCAAGGTCGGAACTAACTACATCTCTAATTTCTACTCCAAGAACTGCTCTTTGCACTTCGCCATACTTAATTATGTCAGCAACAACTTTTTTAACGAGGTTTATTGGAATAGCAAATGAATAGCCCGAATATGTTCCTGAAGGTGAAATAATGGCAGAATTAATTCCAACTAATTCACCATTCAGGTTAACCAATGCTCCTCCGCTATTTCCTTTATTAACTGCAGCATCCGTTTGTATGTACGATTCGATAGGGTAATTACTTCGACTACCCAAAACATTTATATTTCGTGCCTTAGCACTAACAATTCCTGCTGTAACAGTTGATGTTAAATTAAATGGATTTCCTACAGCGAGAACCCATTCTCCAACTTTTAAAATATCGGAATTCCCGATAGCAATATATGGTAAATTTGTTGATTCTACTTTTAACAGGGCCAAATCTGTACCAGGGTCAGTTCCAACTAATTCTGCCGTAAAAGTTCGTTTATCATTTAAAACAACTTGTATCTCGTCTGATTTTTCAATTACATGATAATTTGTAACAATATATCCATCATCAGAAATAATTACTCCCGAGCCAAAAGATACGCTTGGTTGTCTTTGAACATCTCCAAATAACCATTCATAAATAGGGTTATTATAATAATCTTCATTCTGTAAATTATATTTAGATGTTACATGTACTACTGCATGAATACTTTTATCTGCCGCCTCAGTAAAATCAGAAATCACATCATTTGATATTTGTGGGATTTGAGTATAATTTACTTTATTCGTATCATCTAATAAATCCAATGCTTTTTGTTTCTGAATCTCAGCATCCGATTTATTTGAAATTTCTTCGTGAAAATAATTTGAATATACAATTACTGCAATAAACGCTGATAAAACGGCGATTGCTATATTCCCGAAAAATGCACGTGTTTTCATATCTTAAGTATTTTAACAATTTTTCTCCCTAAACGTCAAAATTAATGCCTATTGTACTAAAAAGCAAAGAAGGTTTATGATTATTTACAATCCGTATACAATTGCAACTTTGTAACAATTTATTTATAAGTTTACAAAAAAATACCATATGAAGGTAAATTTTTACAAATATCAAGGTACCGGAAACGATTTTATTATTATCGATAACAGAAAGAATAATATTTCACTTTCTGAAATGCAAATCAATCAGTTATGTGATCGAAGATTTGGTATTGGAGCCGATGGATTGATGCTTTTGGAAAATCATCCAAGTCTTGATTTTAATATGAAATATTTTAATGCCGATGGAAAGGAAAGTACTATGTGTGGTAATGGAGGAAGATGCCTGGTTGCATTTGCAAAATCGATTAGTCTGATTGATAAAAAAACAAATTTTAATGCTATTGATGGAGTACATAAAGCAACTGTGAATAAAAACAACTCCATTAGTCTTCAAATGCAAGATGTCAGTTATGTTAGATTAGTAAACACAAACTATTTCCTTAATACCGGATCACCACATTATGTAACTTTCAGAGATGATATTAAAAATATTGATGTTTATAACCGTGGCAGGGAAATTAGATATAGTGCAGAATTTTCACCGGAAGGTACAAACGTAAATTTTGTTGAGTTTCAAAATGATAAATTATTCGTAAGAACTTATGAACGTGGAGTAGAAAATGAAACTCTCTCTTGTGGAACAGGCGTTACTGCTTCTGCCATAAGTGCATCAATTTATTCTGATTCTGATAAAAATTCATATAATATTATTACAAAAGGTGGCTATTTAAATGTTTCGTTCAAGAAACAGGATAGTAATACATTTTCCGATGTTTGGTTAACAGGCCCCGCTACTTTTGTTTTTAATGGAGAAATTGATATTTAAACATAAACTAATTTCCTAAGTCTAATCCTAAAAATAAATATATAATTGTGAAACATTCATGCACTATCGTACATACAAGGAACTTAACGATGATCTTATGAACGAAGTGAATAAATGATTATATAATAAAATTTGAAACTTGAAATTTGAAACTTGAATTTTCCAAGCTTGCGAGCTCAATGACTGAAAAAAAATAAATTCTAAAGAAGGGCATCCTGAAAGTTTTCGGAACTAATTTCTAATTTCCAATTTCTACACATTAAGATTTTTAAAATACAAGTAACTGAAAATGTATTAACTACAAAATTATAAACATATGAAAGATCTTAATCACTTTTTCATTTTAAGCTTTGTTTGCTTAATAAGTTTAAATGTTTTTGCCCAATCGGATGAAAGTAAAGATGTACTTATTGAAAAATTAAATGATCAACTTGAATACCTGAATCATCGTCTTGACAGGTTAGAAAAAATTTCGGATGATATTCTTTGGTATAATAAAATTGGTGATATAGCGTACATTGATAAGGTATATATTTATGGACCCCCGAAATGGAAAGAGGAAAATCCAACTGCACAAGGTGCAGGAAATCCAGTAAAATTCTGGACATATACTTTTATTCCAAAAGATATTGATCCCGCGAAAAAATATCCACTTATAGTATTGCCACACGGAGGTGTACATGCTGATTTCACAACTTATTACGCACATATTATTCGTGAATTGATGGCGCAACAATACATAGTTGTAGCAGCCGAATATCGTGGAAGTACAGGGTATGGTAAAGGTCTTTATGAAAAAATTGATTACGGTGGATTGGAAACAGAAGATGTTAATGCCAGCCGCCAGTTTATGATTGATAATTATGAAATTGTTGATGCTAACAGGGTTGGAATAATTGGATGGAGTCATGGTGGCTTGATAGCATTAATGAATATTTTTGATCATCCTGAAAATTACAAAGTAGCTTTTGCCGGAGTTCCGGTAAGCGATTTAATAGCAAGAATGGGCTATCAAACTCAAAGTTATCGTGATTTATATTCTGCGGATTATCATATTGGCAAAACAGCATTTGAAGATGTGAATGAATATAGAAGGCGCTCTCCAGTCTGGAATACACACAAATACACAGGTACTCCTCTTTTGATTCATACAAATACTATTGATGATGATGTTAATGTTCTTGAAGTAGAACATCTGATTAAATCTTTAAAAGCCGAAGGTAAAAAGTTTGATTATGAAATATTTCAGGCAGTACCGGGAGGACATTCATTCGACAGAATGGACACTAAACATGCCAGAGAAGTTCGTGTGAAAATTTATAATTTTTTGGATCAATACCTACATCCACCTAAAAAAATTAAAACAGTACGAGATTTAGAAAAAGCAGCTTACAAATTCAATTAATAGTTTATTTACCAACTTATTACAAAAGAAAGTAATTGCTAATATAATTCCGAATATAAAAATGGCGATAATATTATCGCCATTTTTATTTATCTTTTAATCAAAGCATTTAGACATCAATTCTTGCATATTTAGCATGCTTTTCAATAAATTCTCTACGTGGAGGAACCTCATCGCCCATTAGCATTGAGAATATATGGTCTGCTTCCGCAGCACTATCAATTGTTACCTGACGTAATGTTCTTTGCTCAGGATCCATTGTGGTATCCCAAAGTTGTTCAGCGTTCATCTCACCTAAACCTTTGTATCTTTGAATCCCTACTGATCCGTCTTTACCTTTTCCAAGTTCTTCAACAGCTGCATTACGTTCTTCTTCGGACCAGCAATATTGTTGAGCTTTTCCTTTTTTTATGAGATATAACGGAGGTGTTGCTATATACAAATAACCTCTATTAATTAACTCCGTCATATAACGGAAAAAGAAAGTCATAATTAAAGTTTCAATGTGACTCCCATCTACATCGGCATCACACATGATAACAATTTTATGATATCTTAATTTCTCAAGGTTAAGCTCTTTACTATCTTCTTCGGTTCCTAATGAAACACCTAATGCAGTAAAAATATTTTTAATCTCTTCGTTTTCAAATATTTTATGTTGCATTGCTTTTTCTACATTTAGAATTTTTCCCCGCAATGGCATAATAGCCTGGAATTTTCTATCGCGACCAGCTTTAGCTGTTCCACCTGCCGAGTCTCCCTCAACAAGAAATAATTCGCAATTTTCAGGATTTTTATCAGAGCAATCCGATAACTTACCCGGTAATCCTGATCCAGATAAAATATTTTTACGTTGAACCAGTTCTCTTGCTTTACGAGCAGCATGCCGAGCTGTAGCTGCAATAATTACTTTCTGAACAATAGTTCTGGCATCTTTTGGATTCTCCTCAAGATAATTAGATAAGGACTGACTTACCGCCTGATCTACAGAACCCATTACTTCTGAATTACCCAATTTAGTTTTAGTCTGTCCTTCAAATTGAGGTTCCTGAACTTTAACAGAAATAATAGCGGTTAAACCTTCACGAAAATCATCACCGCTAATATCAAATTTTAGTTTAGCAAGCAAGCCCGACTTCTCAGCATAACTTTTTAATGTTCTGGTTAATCCACGACGAAAACCTGATAAATGAGTTCCACCCTCAATGGTATTAATATTGTTTACATAAGAATGAACATTTTCTGAAAAGGATGTATTGTAACATAACGCAATCTCAACAGGAATACCATTTTTTTCGGTATCCAGATGAATTATATCATTGATGAGTTCTTCACGAGAAGCGTCAAGGAAAGAAACAAACTCTTTTAATCCTTCTTCTGAATAAAAAGAATCTTTTCTGAATCCGTTTCCGTTTCCGTTTCCATTTCCGTTTTCATTTTCTTCAACCTCTCTTCTATCTTCAATAGAAAGGTGTATTCCTTTATTTAAAAATGCCAGCTCACGTAATCTTGACGCGATCACCTCATAACGATATTCTTTAACCTCAAAAATACTGCTATCTGGTTTAAAAGTAATTATTGTACCTGTTTTATCAGTATCTCCTATTATTTGAATATCTCCTTTTGGTTTTCCAATCTCATATTCCTGAACATATATTTTACCATCTCGATGAATTTCGGCACGTAAATGAGCTGAAAGTGCATTAACACATGAAACACCAACACCATGCAATCCACCTGAAACTTTATATGAATCTTTATCAAATTTACCTCCTGCATGAAGAACCGTCATTACAACTTCTAATGCTGATTT
>JAUVLS010000111.1 GCA_030600625.1 Bacteroidales bacterium | reverse complement strand
TTTAATACTGTGTTTTTATAAATATCATGTCCCGGAATATCTGTTCCTGACTCTTGAGATTCAGATTTTACCAACCAAATATTAAATTTTTCTTTATTGCTACTGTAAGGTTCAAATAAAAACATGTAATTTATTAATCGCCGAGCATCACTTTCAAATTTATCCATCTCCTCTAATGTATAACCTTCAGCTAAAAACACTAAATCAACTTTGGTTGAAGGATCTCCATTATCGAGAATCTTTGTGTAAGGGAATTGAATAATTTCAGAATCGAAAGTGTATTCTTTGGTATTAATCTCATACTCAAAAATCTCTTCAAAATTACCTTCCCACGATCTGCTATAAATTTTTAAAATAACCGGGTTTTTAGGCAGCGGGAATAAAACTGTTTGATAAAACTCACGATAAACAGAATCGGCTTCTAAGGTGGTTTGCCACTCTTCAAATAAAGTGCAAAACCCCTGAGAATAAATAACATTTTCTGTTTCCAAATCTATAATTTCAAACTTATACTCACCATAATTAAACATGTTGCTTAAATTTGTTTTTGAACCTCCCCAGAAAGGTTCTTTGGAAATCTTAACCAGTTTAATTTCTTCGTTATTGGCATTTCCATAAAAAACAAAATCTACCCGCATCGATTGTTCTTCAAAATATTGCTCGTATTCAGTCTTTTGTATACAAGACAGACTTATTACTATTAAAAGAAAAAATAATAATGTTCTCATGTCAAACCTTTTTAATTTGTTAAATTTACAAAATATCATTTATATTAATATTCTTAGACTATGAATTTATCGTTAGGATTAAAACTAAAGGAATTACTTATTAACTGGGGATTCTCGGAACAATACGCATTACTAACAAAATCTGCAATCATAGTTTTACTCATTTTAATATTAGCTTTTATCGCGTATTTCGTAACCAGTAAAATATTGTTTAGAACTATCAGTAAGTTAGTTAAAAAAACAAAATACACCTGGGTTGATATTATTTTTCAGCAAAAAGTACTTAACAGATTATCACATCTGGTACCGGCAATAATAATTTACTATTTTGCCGAAATTGGACTGGCAGATTTCCCGGGAATCACATCTTTTGTGCAATCCACCACATATATTTACATGATTTTTGTTGGGATGCTGGTTCTTGATGCATTTTTAGACGCCTTACATTCTGCATACCTGACACTTCCAATTTCACGAGAACGGCCAATTAAAGGCTATATTCAAACTATTAAGATTATAATTTATGCCTCCGGTATTATTCTTATTTTATCTGTAATACTCGGCAAATCACCGGGAACCTTATTCGCAAGTTTAGGAGCAGTTGCAGCCATTCTTATTTTAGTTTTTAAAGATACAATTTTAGGATTCGTTTCAAGTATCCAACTTTCGGCTAATCAAATGGTAAAACCCGGCGATTGGATTTCTATGCCAAGCAGAAATGCCGATGGAACAGTATTGGAAATTACGCTTAATACAGTAAAAGTCCAAAATTGGGATAAAACCATATCTACGATTCCAACATATGCATTAGTATCAGAATCATTCCAAAACTGGAAAGGGATGGAAGAATCTAAAGGGCGGCGAATTAAACGATCGCTATATATAAATATTAAAACAGTGAAATTTTGCGATGCTGAAATGTCAAATCGTTTCAAAAAAATAAAATTAATCCATGATTATATTGAAATGAAGCAAGAAGATATTGCAAAATACAACATCGAAAAAGGTATTGAAAATGATAAGGCAAGCAGACGAAATCTAACTAATTTAGGAATCTTCAGGGTATATGTTGAAAAATATCTGGAACAACATCCTAATATTTACCCAAATATACCACCCTATACAACAATGGTTCGGCACCTTGATCCAACTGAAAAAGGGATTCCAATTCAGATATATGCATTTAGTAAAATTCAGGACTGGGTGGAATATGAAAAAGTACAAGCTGATATATTTGATCACATATTAGCTGTAATATCTGAATTTGAGTTAAGTATTTTCCAAAATCCAACCGGAGATGATTTCAGACAATTAACAAATTAATAATGAGATTCATTATTCTATTAAATATAATTGTACTCTTATCGATTAGTAAAATCGATGCTCAAAAAGTTTATTCTGTAAACTATGATTACCAGGCAGATATAAAAGTATATGTCACTAATTATGATTATCAGGCTGATTTGTTAGTTTATAAGGTCAAATATGACTACCAGGCAAAAGAAAATAAAGGTTTATGGTTTTTTACAGAATATGATTATCAAGCCGATAAAAAAATATTTTTCACCAATTACGATTATCAGGCTAATTTGAAAATATTTTTTGTGGATTATGACTATCAAGCAGGATGGAAAAATTCGGACAAGAAACATTTGTTGTTTTAAACCGTAAATATTTTTATACTCATTAATTCATGTCAACTCAAAAATTTAGAAGTCCAGATAAACAAAATTTAAATCCTGTTAAAGAAGATAAAGATTCTGTGATAGAATTTAAATCGGAGAATACTGAAATTATTAATTTCTTAAAAAATTCACAAGAAGAAAACACAAAACTTACCGATAAAATTGAGAGCCTTGAAAAAGCTCAGGATATAATTTTTGAGCAATTTAGAACTCTTGAACTACAAAGAATAGATCTTGAAAAACAGCAAAAGAAACTAGAAGAAGAGAGCGACAAATTTCGTAGTCGTACCATTGAGTTGTTTGGCAAAATGGTTGATTTAAAAAAAGCGAAAAAAACCATTAGTCAGCAAAACAAAAAACTAAAAACACAACAGCAAGAAATAAATAATCACCAGCTATTATTAGAAAAATCAAATCATAAATTCAGAGGAAGAACAATTGAGCTTTTTGGTAGAATGATTGATCTTAAAAAAGCGAAAAAAACCATTAGTCAACAAAAAGAAGAAATTGAAGATCACCGTGAAAAGTTAAAAGCTTTAAATGCAAGCAAAGACAAATTCTTTTCAATAATAGCACACGATCTACGTAATCCAATTGCCGGATTTTTAAATCTTACGGAAGTATTAACAAATAATTTTGATGTTTTTTCGGAAAAAGAAAGTAAGGAATTTATTGGAGCAATGAACCAGGCATCAAAGCAATTATATAATTTGTTAGAAAACCTGTTACAGTGGTCAAAATCACAAACAGGCAACATTACCTATAAACCAAAATTTGTATCTGTCAGAAAAATGGTTGATAATACCATTGATACATTAATGATTAATATTGAAAATAAAAGCATAAAAATTAATATAAATATTGATGAAAAAACCATTGTATTTGTCGATGAAAATATGATTACTACAGTAATTCGAAACCTCATAAGCAATGCAATAAAATTTTCACACCCTGAGGGTTTAATATCTATTAGATGTGTTAAAAAAGATGAACACGTTGAATTATCTGTAATTGATAATGGTGTAGGAATTAAAAAAGAAGATCAGAAAAAACTATTCAGAATTGACCAGCATTTAACTACACAAGGCACTTCAGAAGAAAAAGGAACCGGATTAGGCCTGATTTTATGTAAGGAATTTATCGAGAAAAATGATGGAAAAATATGGGTCGAGAGCGAACTTAACAAAGGTTCTTCCTTTAAATTTATTTTAAAAACAGCTTAATTCAACCTTTGCTTAACAGCCTCATAAATCAATATAGAAGCTGCCACCGAAACATTCAACGATTCAATTTCGCCTAAGATCGGGATTTTCACCATTTGGTCTGCTACTCTTAAATATTCTATATCAACTCCCCTATCTTCGGCTCCTAATAAGATTGCAGTTGGTATTGAGAAATCTACTTTATAATAAAAATCACTGGCCTTTTCGGTAGCTGCCACAAGCTGAATTCCACTTTGCTGCAAATATTTTATGGTTTCTGATAAGTTTTTTACTCTGCAAACAGGGATTTTGAGTAAAGCACCCGCCGATGTTTTTACTGCATCGCCCGAAATTTGCGCAGATCCTTTTTCGGGAATAATAATTGCATCTACATTGGCACATTCGGCGGTTCGTGTAATTGCTCCAAAATTTCGAACATCCGTAACTTTATCAAGGATTACAATGAGTGGAGTTTTACCGGCTTCAAATATAGAAGGTAAAATATTTTCGATATTCTGAAATTCAATGGGTGAAATAAAAGCAAGAACGCCCTGGTGATTTTTCATGGTCACCCTGTTAATTCTTTCATTGGGCACATACTGAAACGGTATTTGTAAATCTTTAACCAGCTTCATTAATTCGAAAAAAAGCTCTCCTTTTAAGCCACTCTTTATCATTAGCTTATCAATTTGCTTACCTGCTTTAATCGCCTCAATAACAGCTCTTATGCCAAATATAAAATCTTTATCTTGTTTCATGTGTTTGTAATTTAAATCATAATCATTTGTCTGTGTGAACTAACGGGTTAACCCGTTAGTTTCCGAAAATTAGGGACAGGCTATGGATATTTCATGTTTAATTAATTTTGAAAATAAAATATTTCTCCATTATTCCACATTTTTATAGCCTCATCCCAACCCGTTGTTTTTAATTTATCGCGATCTAATAAATAGTGATTTAAACTAAAAGGATTTTCAATATATTTAAATGTGAAAGTTATTCCAGTACCGATTCCTGTAGGATTATAAATCCATCTTTCTTCTTCGCCCGATTTAAACAAGTAATCGGGTAATCCGTAAATAATATAAATCATTCCGCGATCGGTCTGCCATCCTTCTTTAAACGATGTAAAATACATATTTGCAAACATAACCCTGTTATAATATGCTTTTAAAAGTTCTCTGGATTTATCTATATTGTTAGCTTTCTTGAGCCAAAAATTATCGACTGCTAATTTTGTAAGCTTCCCGATAGAATCCGAATCGGAGATTGAATCAATGGAACCTAAATACACAATTGGTTTTGCAAGATCGTCAGGTGTTCGAACAATAGGAAATCCATCACCAAAATTATATAAGGCAAAACCCTCAATCTTTCCTGTAGATAATTTAAACGATTTTGTAAGTTCGGTAAAATAATAAACTCCTTCTTTTTGGAAACTCATATAATTGATTGAATCGAGATAACAAACCCAATTTGTATCGGCGACTTCAAAATTTTCTTTAATGGTATCATTAATATCTGGTGATTGCGGAGTTTCAAAATTATTTGAGAAGAAAAATACATTCAAAGAATCTAAACCCTTTTTATAGTGCTTTATTCCGAATTGTTTTTTCTCATTTATAAATGAATTAATAATGAACTCTTTATTACTTTTATTATAAACAATAAAAT
This sequence comes from Bacteroidales bacterium, assembly GCA_030600625.1. Next base: position 375 of record JAUVLS010000111.1, on the reverse strand, counting down.
CCTGTTCATTAATATCATTTGTTCTGTCAATTCTTCTAAATGAATATTGATTACTTTTCCTGTTTAAATCTGTTGTAATAATTTCTAAAAAGTAGTTATTCTCAACAAATGTATTAATTGGAATCTCCAAAGTGTGATATAAAACATCAGGGTTCTTTTCAAATTTAAATGTAGTGGTTAAACTGTCAACCAGTTTTTGTTTATCGTTTAAATCGTATAAATTGTAAATTATTTTAACTCTTGCTAAAAGTTTTTTTTCAGCATTAGCCTGGTTAAATAACAATTCTTTAGTGTAAACTCTCTCTACAATAATTGAACTGGTATCTGAAGTATTATAAACTTTTATTTCGGGATGAATTGAAGAGCTGGCCGGAT
>JAUVLS010000067.1 GCA_030600625.1 Bacteroidales bacterium | reverse complement strand
CCAAAACACCTGATATTATTCATTACAGCGTGTGTTTTTTTGATTAACAACCGGTTTTATTACATGTATACTGAAACCGTTATTTTAAATATTCGTACAATCACATAAACTGATAATATTTAAAATATGTCAGATCATCCAAAATATAGTGATTATATAAATCGAGAGAAAGATACTGTTAGCCACCTGACAGATCATTTGCCGGTAGGAATTTACAGAACAACCCTTGATGGTAAGATTATTTATGCTAATCAGGCCCTTGCAAATATGCTTGAATATAATATAAAAGAAATTCTGAACATCGCTGTTAAAGACTTATATGTAACCAGTAAAGAACGAGAATCTCAACTCAAACTACTAACAAAAACTTCAAATACTTCATGTCAGGAAATAAACTTAAAAACTAAAAATGGTAATGCAATAATTGCCAGAGATACTATGACAACAGTTAAAGATGCCAGTGGAAATATAATATACTTCGATGGCATTTTAGAAGATATTACTAAACGAAAAAATATTGAAAAAGAAATCCTTTCTTTATCAACAGCTATTACCCAAAGTCCTGCATCTGTTGTTATAACCAACTTGGATGGAAATATTGAATATGTTAATCAAAAATTTACAGATATTACAGGTTATACTTATGACGAAGCAATTGGACAGAATCCCAGAATCTTAAAAACCGAACATACTTCTTCTAATGATTACAAAGAAATGTGGGAAACTATTTCGTCAGGGGGAATATGGCGTGGAGAATTTTTAAATAAACGTAAAGACGGAACATTTTACTGGGAATTAGCTTCAGTTTCACCTATAATTGATAAAGATGGTAATATCATTAAGTATCTAGCTATAAAAGAGGACATTACAGAGAGAAAAAAAACTGAAGATGCTTTAATCAAATCAGAAAAAGAATTATCAGAAGCTAATGCCACGAAAAACATTTTCTTCTCGGTAATTGCACACGATTTAAAAGGCCCGCTTGGAAGTTTTTTACAATTGCTTAATTTATTTAAAGAAAATTTTAATGATATTTCAAATAAGGAAAAGTTAAATTATATAAATATTTTAATCGGGCTTTCGTCAAAAACAAATAATTTACTCGACGATTTATTGTTATGGGCCAGAATACAAATGAACACTCTTGATTTTTCAATTAAAACCGTTAAGCTTAAAACGCTAATACAAAATTCAATCGGAATAGTTAAAGAAAAAGCAATTGAAAAGAATATTAAAATTAAAACCTTTACAGACAACAATATAACTGTACATGTTAATGGAAATTCTGTTAAAACCATAATCCGTAATTTATTATCAAACGCTATAAAGTTTTCTCATAAAAACAGCAGTGTAAAAATTAATACAAAAGTAATTACAGAAAACAATACAGTTGAAATATCTATAGAAGATAGTGGTATTGGAATATCCGAAAAAAATATTGAAAAACTTTTTAAAATAGAAACTACTTTTTCAACTTACGGAACCGAAAAGGAAAAAGGTACCGGACTTGGATTAATTATTTGTAAAGAGTTGGTAGAAAAAAACGGTGGTGCAATCCGGGTTGAAAGTAAAGAAGACTCAGGAAGTACATTCTTTTTTACATTACTCTTAACGTAAAATAAAAAGGGTTGTCGAAAAAGTATTTGACAACCCTTTTTATTGCCCTGTACGTAAACAATTTTAAATATTAGACTCTCTATAAGATAATTGAACTTTTTCAACAACCCCTTTCTTATTCAATATTATACCTCATACCAAAGTACACATTTCTTCCTGTTACCGGTCCCCAAATTAATGAGCTGTCAAAATATTGACTAAAAGGCTGATCGCTTGCTAATATCGGGTCTTTTTGTTTATAATTTAATAAATTTTCTATCCCTGCATAAAGATCAAAGCTATGCTGCCAGCTTTTGCTTATTTGAGCATTCATCAAAAAGAAATTCGGAGAATATGAATCCAATTGGTATTCTACAGGATTTGTCGACATATCAGGAATTCTTTTTTGTCCCTGCCAGTTTATAGTATAATCAAATTTCCAGTGCATTTTAGTTTCGTAAGCTAAATTTATAAATGCTCTATGACCAGCTACCAATGGCTTTTCTTTTAAATTCCCATTGTAAGTTGTTTTCACATCGTACCAACGATATGCGATTCTAAAATCGAGCCGATTTATCAACTCGTAATCAAATTGTGCCTGAAAACTATTCGAATATGATTCTCCATCCAAATTATAGAATATAGCTTGTTGTGGATTTTGATCTAAATCAACTACAATCTGATTTTGAAAATCTGTACGGTAAAAATCAATACTCACAAAGCCATTTCTATAATCCAGAGTAAATTTATATGTCAGGTTTAATCCATAATTCCATGCTATTTCAGGATCTAAACCATACGGTTTATCACTTCCGTCTCCATTTATAATAAACTGTCTGGAGCTTGCCAAAATCCCTGTGTTTTCAGAAATTATATTAGCCGATCGCTGGCCACGACCACCTGAAGCCCTTAATGTTGTATTATCATTAATCGAATATCTTAAATGAACCCTCGGTGTAACAAAAGCACCATATTCATTATGATAATCACCCCGGAATCCTACAATTGCATTGAATTTTTCCAAATGATTATAAGTGTATTCAAAAAATGCTCCCGGTACTGATTCAATTCGATCAAAATTTACTGTATTCAATAATTCTTTATAATCATCATATTGAAAGCTTATACCAGTTTTAAATTTATGATTTGTATTTTTTATAATTGATTGATACAATAAGTTCGCATAAAAGGTATTCTGGCTTGCATCATAATTGCTTAAACCAAAATACGAAGTTTGCTTATGTGTTGCTCCTGATATTTGGAATCCTACACTCTGCCAGGGTTTTTCAATATTAACCTTACCCAGTTTAGCCCAACCCTCATATCTTTCGGTATGCATATTCATTCCCCACGAATTTGTTGTGCCTTCATCTATGTCAGGATCAAAATCTATCTCTCCTCCTGTTTTATCAACATATATTCCTTTCACTCCCACTTGAAAATGAATGCCTTTATTGTTATGTAATTCCCAGCGATTTAATAAAACATATTGTTCTCCCATAGTATGATCCAGAAAATTATCTCCGTTATGATCGTCTTTAAACGAATTATTCATTCCGTGCAAAAGCAAGGCTGTTTCAAACTTTTCCCCAACATCAGCTTGAATATTTGCATTTAGCTCTATTCTGCCCTTTTGATTTCCATAAACATTCAGATGCAATTTATCCATGCTTTCAGGATGTTTAAGATTTACATCAATTTGACCAGTTATACTTTCATAACCATTTACAACAGACCCTGCACCTTTATTCAAATTAATACTTTCAATCCAGGGACCAGGAATATATGTAAGACCATAAACCGCAGATAATCCACGAATATCTGGCATATTTTCACGTGTAATTTGTATATACGGCCCTGCTAATCCCAGCATTTGAATCTGACGTGTTCCGGTAACAGCATCAGTAAACGAAACATCCACCGAAGGATTTGTCTCAAAACTTTCACTTAAGTTACAACATGCAGCTTTTAAAAGCTCCTTCCCTCCAATTACATTCGTATTTAATGGATCTAATAAACTTACTTCAGTAGCTTTTCTTCTGTATGTAACTGTAACTTCATTAAGATCAACTGAATTTTTTAAAGCTACCGCCAAAAAATCCTGATTATTAATAATAACCGTATCGCTCCTGTACCCGACATAACTAATTACCAGTTGGTTATTTGTTTTTAGTTTGCTTAGTTTAAAATTTCCATTAACATCAGTAGTAGTACCAACTGTAGTATTATTCCAGTATACATTCGCTCCAATAACAGGCAATTCTTTACTTTCAATTTGCTCAGTTACTTTTCCTTTTAAATAAGTAATGTCTTGTTGTGCCCAAAGACTTTGAAAAAGGATTCCGAACAAAACTGCTAAAAATATTCGACGCATTATTAATGCTTTTTAGCATCACCCATGTAGGCACAACATGCGGGCAGTTTATTATATGCATCGATATTACATTCAACCATATCAGTAGTATGTCCTGCTTCGGCTATAGATTTATGAATATCGGGTAGTTTCGTTTTATCAACACGATAAATAACAGTTAAAGTATCAGTTGACTTGTCCCATTCAACCCACTTTACTCCTTTTATAAGTGCTGCGTTTTCGATACGATCTTTACATAAACCACAAACACCTTTTACTTCAAATTTTACAGTATCAATTTTTGAAGCCTTTTCTTGTGCTGTTATGTTAAGAGTAAATATTGATATAAAAATTACGGATAATATTAATTTTATTATTGTTTTCATGATTTCTTAATTTATAAGTTTACAAATAAAAATATTTTAGATAATGGTATAATTATCTAAATAAATATGAGAAACTTATAAATTATCCGTAATAAGTAAGTGTACAGTTTATTAACCAGATTGGTTCTAATTTAGGTGGTGGAATATCATAATTCCTGATATTTATTTCTTCGATCTCAGGCTCTCGAATAAAATCGAATCCATATGATATATAAATAATCGCAAATAAATTCTCAGGAATAATATTAGTAAATGAAACTATTTGTTGATCCACATCTAATTCCAATATAAGTTTTTCATCCTGACAACAAGAATTTGACATTTCTATATCGCCACAACAACAACTTACAGGATTAGAATTTACTTTAATACTTTCCAATTCTCCACCACAATAATGTATGTTTATAGCAGCACTTGTAGAAAGCAGCAAATAAAATAAAGACAATATAGTTACTAAGAATCGTTTCATTTCAAATAGTTAAACGCAAAAATAGCGAATATGTTTATTATTTAAGATAAAAATATCTTATTTTCTTTTATAGCAAAATGATATTATTGAATAATTTATAGTGTAAATGCCCTGGCTTTAAGTATAAAAATAGAAATTGAGTCGGAATTATAATTGCTTTTCAAATAGAACTTACTTTGTTTAATATGGTTGATTTTAAAACTCGTTTCTAAACTGTTCTTTTCTTTCAAATACACAATAAACTCATCTAAATACTCCTGGCTCCAATAATGAGTTGGAATAACTCTTTTAGGATTAAGTAAACGAATAAACTTTTCAGCTTGTGGAATATATTTTATTTTGCCTTCGATAGGCATAATCAATAAATCAATATTTTCAGGATAGTTATTTTTGAAATAATCAGCAATAGAATCATTTTCAATATTTGCAATCATTCCCTGAATATCGCCGGTATGTAATATATTAAATCCTTTATATGTAAATAAATAACTTGTGTTATCAAATATCCCAAATTGATTTTCGCAGGTTGGAATTGGTATAATATTTAAATCTTCAAGTTCTAAGCCTTTTCCATTATTCAAAATATGCTTTACACCTTTGGGAATTCTGGTTGAGTCATAATGGTCTTCATGCAAATGAGAATAAACAATTACATCCGGGATTAAATCTCCTATATTATGAATTGGGCTATCCCACCCCCACTCCTTCCATGCGTTTGGTTTACCATAATCCGCAACTACAGTAACTTTCTCTAATGTTAATACAAAAGCAGAATGACCTAAATAGTGAATTTTAACTTCTTGAGAGTCGCTATTTAAATGTAATAAGCTAAAAGAAAGAAATAATATTAAATATTTGAACATTATTGTTTAAATTAGTTTATTAGATGTTTTATTAAGATTAAAAAGAATCATTTTACCCTATATAGACAATGCAACAAAAAGATTTTATTTTACGAGAAATTGAAAAAATCAAAATTATGTTATCGGCAATTAAAGCCAAGATTTAGAAATTCTTAAAATAACTTGAAATATGAGACCAAATTTATTCAAATATGCAACAACTGAATTAAGTCAAGATGCTTTTATTTGTTGGCTATTAGAGTGGGCAAATCCTGAAAATGAACAGAAGGATAGTTCTTTAAATAAAGTTGCAATTAGATTAATCAACACCTTTTTTGAGAAAGGTAATATTGAAAAACCATTAAAATATAATAATATTGTTGTAAAAAAACAATACGAAAACATTGATGTTTTATGTATAGTGAATCATGAATATGCTATAATAATTGAAGATAAAACAAATACAAAAAATCATTCAGGGCAGTTAAAAAGATATTTTGAGCATATAAAACAAGACTTTTCAAAAGATAAAATAATTTCAATATATTTTAAGACAGGTGACCAAGATAATTATAACGATGTTATCAAAAATGGTTATAAATTATTTCTAAGAAAGGATTTTTTATCCATTCTTAATTATGGTTTAGAATTGGGTGTTAAAAATGACATTTTTGAAGATTTTAAAAAATATCTTCAAAATATTGAGAACAAAAGGAATAGTTATCTGACTAAACCTATTGATAAATGGTATGATGATAATTGGATTGGTTTCTTTATTAATTTAAGAAAAGAGTTAAAAGAAGGCGGATGGAATTATATCCCTAATCGGTCAGGTGGTTTTATGGGATTTTGGTGGTTTCGAGTTGAAATAGAATATGGAAAAGTTTACTTACAAATAGAGGAAAATAGATTTTGTTTTAAAGTATCAGTAAAAGAAAAAAATAAACGTAGTGAGATAAGAAACAAAATACATAATACAATTATTGGAATTAGTAAAAAGCTCAACATTGATGTTATTAAACCTTCAAAATTTGGGAATGGTCATTATATGACAGTTGCAATATTAAAAGATGAATATAGAATTACAAATTCTGAAAATATAATAGACATGGAGAAAACAATTGAAAACATAAAAACTATTAGCAAAATTCTTGACAAAATAGAAAAATAAAAGCCGATAACAATGTAAATAAAAAAGTCGATGTAAAATATAATATTGAAGATCCTGAAGAAAGTGCTATAATATTTAATTAGAATGCAACAAAAAGATTTTATTTTACGAGAAATTGAAAAAATCAGCACTCTGTTAAGATACTTAATAGGCAAGCTGATTCCATCAAGTTTAGTTGAAAATTATGAGGAAACTATTGAATTAATAAATCGAGAGCTTGTTGAGAACTCTGGTTTTAATATTAATGAGATATTGAGTTTTTCAATAAAAGATTTTGATGAAGTTTTCACTCAAAGCAAAGGCTATAGTTA
>JAUVLS010000142.1 GCA_030600625.1 Bacteroidales bacterium | reverse complement strand
AATTTGCCATACGTCCGGTAGGGTTTGTCCATCTATCGTCAATTATATATAACTCCCAAGTATCCCACAGCTTCTAAAAAACAGGATTGTCCCGGTATATCTTATCATACATTTTAATAAACAATGGATCCCATTGTTCTCTGGGCATATCTTGATATACTCGAAAAGCAGTAGCTAAAGTTCTGACAGTTGCCATATATTCATTTAAATCAGCCTGTATTTTAAATGCAAATTTTTCAGCATTTGAATTAACTAATTCAACAGAATCAGTATAAGCTGTTCTTTTTGCAGTTACACTGATATAGCTGATTGCAATAACATATATAACAACTGATAGTGAAATTAAAAACAGTTGCATTTTGTTTTTCAAGCTTAGCTTAATTTTCATGTCGGACACTTTTTTATATTATAATAATTGACTTAATATCTAAGACAAAATATAAATTATATATTTATGAAAATATCATAAAAAGGTTATTTATAATCGTTAATATCTATTGCTAAAAATAAAATTTTCTCGAACTTTTCATTTATAAAAACAGGAGTAAATGATGTTATTAATTTAAGCTCATTTCCATTTTTATTCTTTAAATAAGTTATTTTCTGATGTGTTTTACCTGTCATTACTGTATTTAGAATCTTTTGGAACTTAGCAAAATCTTTTTTTACCACAAATTCTTCTATTTTCATTCCAATAGCTTCATTTATGGGATATTTGAATTTTCTTAAAAACAGGTCATTGGCATTTACCAGTGTTGCATCTAAACTAAATTCTGCTTTTAACAAAAACTGATCTACTCCATTAAGTATTCCGCTAAATTCTTCACCTTTCCTGGAAGATTCTTCTTGTGTTGCCTGAAGTTCTTCCATATTTTGTCTCATTTCTTCTTCCTGGGCAGCCATTTCTTCTGCTTGTTGTTGCGATTGTTCAAGCAGTTGTGATGTTCTAGTATTAATGCGTACCGATTTTAAAGTTGAAGCAATACTTTCAGCAGCTTTCTCTGCAAATTCAATTTCATGTTTCTTAAATTTATTAAATGATGCCAGTTCAATAACACCGAGAATATCGTTTTCCATTTTTAATGGTACTAGCAATAAGCTATTTGGGTTAGCATTGCCTAAGCCGGAAGTTATCTGAATGTAATCTTGCGGAATTTCTGTTAAATGAATGGTGCTTTTTTCAGCAGCACATGTTCCAACGAGACCTTCTCCCAGTTCAACTTGTTTTTTAATAAACTTTTCTCTGTCGAAAGCGAAAGCTGATAATAAATCAAAAATAACAGTTGATTGTTCTTGATCGTTTAAAATAAACAAACCACCCTGATTAGCATCAAGATAATAAACAATATTTTTGATTATTTCATTAGCAAGAATATTTAAATCATCGTTGTTTTGTCTAAGTATTTCAGCAAATTTTGCCAATCCTTCATCAGTCCAACGGCGTTTTTGGTCTTCAGTTTTTCGTTTTTCCTCTTCGGATCTCGCTTTTAAAAGACTATTGCGCATATTTATTAAGGATTGGCCCAACTCATCTTCATTACTAATTAGCTCCAGTTCATGATCAATATTACCTGATCCGATTTCGTTAGCAAACTCAGCCTTTTTATTTAAACCTCGGATAGAAGTATTTAAAGCCAAAGTCATTTCTCCCACTTCATCTTTAGTTTTTACTTCCATAATTAAAGATTCGTCAATTTTGCCTTTTGCAAGGCTTTTAAGTATTTCTGTAACATTAATTATTGGCTCAGTAATATTTTTTGCAATAAACCAAATTACAAATGTTAATAATAGTAGTCCTATAAAACTTACAAATAAAGCTTTGTATAAAATACTTTTGGCTTTGGATGTTATGACTTTTTTAGGAACAACAATGGCTAAGGACCAGGGTGTGGTTACATTTTCTACTTTTATAGGGGCAAAAACATAAAAGTCTTTTTGATTGTTTTCATTTTTATAAGTAAATGAGAAATTGATTCCTGCTCGAACATTTTCTACTAATTTAAATTTTTCATTAAAATCAGGATATTCGTCACTTATCAATTTACCCATTAATTTTGAGTTAGGGTGAGAAACAAAAGTTCCGTTATTGGATAATAAAAAAGCATAACTTTTTTCGAAGGGCTTAATGTTTTCAATTATATCCTGGAAACGTTGTAAATCAAGATCTATACCGGCAAGACCAATAAAAGTATTACCCAATTTTATAGGAACAGAAATATTTGTATTAATATATTGATCTTCTTCTTTTCCGGTTGGCGACCATAATGTGGGGTCAACAATCATTGAAATACCGGTAGATTTCATAGCATAATAATTGCCTGTTAAAACATCACCATCAGTATTCAGGCGGGTTTCGACTTGATTTATATTTCTATCCTGGTCTTTAACCCAGCCATTTAAATATCGACCAAAAGGTTTATTCCATTCCGGATCGATATAGTTTAATTCCCAACTTGTTGCTACAGCAAGATAATGTGGGTTTTCGGTAATAACATGTAATTGTTGTTCAAGGAAAATCTTGTTCCATTCTTCCCAGGGTAAAGTTTGAAATGCCTGCCCGGCTTGTGCAAGAGTTTTTGCTACATTAAAATCAGATGCTAACTCAGATTTAATAAGATTGGCATATTCGTGTGCGTTTTTATTTGCAACTTCACGTGCTTCCTCAAGGGCTAGCTGTCTGGATTTTGTTGTAATATACCCTATGGATGCAATAAAAATTAGCATTGAAGTTGAAAGGATATAAACCAGCATTTTTGCATTAATCTTCATACTCAAGTCTTATTGAAAATAACCTCTAAACTTACACTAATTTAAGAAAAAATCAAATTAATGGCAGGCAAATGTCAAGCTTTTGATTTTTATCTAATATCCGTAAGTTGATACTTAAATTGTTAATAGTCATCGGATGACTCATTTTAAAACAGTGTAACAAAATTTGATTAAAACATTTACTATCGACAAGTTATCCGATGATTTGCGGAATCAAGGTTTTAATAAATTTGTATTGAATAGCTTCTTAATTCTTTTGATAATTTCTTTGCATCGCCAAGTATTGTATCCATAAGCTTCCAAAATTGTTTTCCATGGTTTTTTTCAACCGTATGGCAAAGCTCATGAATTATAACATAATCAATCAAATAATCCGGTAAGCGCAATAAATGTAAATTCAAATTAATATTGTTTACAGCAGAACAACTTCCCCAAAGGGTTTTGGCATTTTTGATATAGATTTTATTAAACTTAAAGTTGTGTTTTTCAGATAATTGTTGCGTTCTTGCGAGCAGGTATTCTTTTGCTTCAATACGAAGTGTTTTTATAATTACAATTCTGATTATTTCCTGAATTTTAGGATTTGTTATCTTAATATCCTTTGGGTATTTAATTATTATTGAGTCAGAAGTAATTCTTGTTTTTATTTTGTCATCCTGATCTTTAGAAATTAAAAGTTTTCTATATCTTGTATTAAAGTTGGTATTTTCAGTAAATGTTGTTGCTTTATCCTCGATTTTTTCAATTTCGGGAAGATGACTTAATATCCATGTTTGTTTTTTTTCAACAATGTTCAATGCAAATCTATAGCTCAGGTAAAAAGGCAGATTGACCACAACACCTTTCATTGGGCGAATAGCTATGCTTACGTTCTTTGAACGTTTATTTTTTCGGAATGTAACATTTCCAATATTATCGACATGAATAATCTTTTCAGGCATTATGCAATAATAATAAAACCTGTGTTAATCCAAAAATTTTGATAACTTATGAAGTAAACTTTGAAATGTTATTGGTTTAAGAATATAATCACTATAACCTAAATCTATAATTTCATATCTCTGTTCTTCAGTAGCGTATGCTGTTTGAACAATAACCGGTATATTATAACCTTTGCTAATTAAATGCTTAAGAGCTTCATGACCAGTCATAATTGGCATGTTAATATCCATAAGAATTAAATCAAAATCGGGATCCTTCTCAACCATATCTACTGCTTCTTTTCCATCTTTTGCCCAATAAATTTTAACTTTTGTTTTCGAAAGGAAAGTAAATAATAACTTATAATTTGTTTCTACATCTTCGGCAATTAAAATTTTCTTATTGCTCCAGTCAATATTTTCAACAATTTTTGGTTTTACGAGTAGCTTTTTGTCGGATTTAACTACATCGTAGGGTATTGTGAAATAGAATTTAGCTCCTTCTCCTTTTTTTGACTCAACCCAAAGCTTACCGCCAAGTAATTCAACAAGGCTTTTGCATAAGGCTAAACCTATACCGGTACCTCCATATTTTCGTGTTGTTGATTCATCAACCTGACGAAAGCGATCAAAAATAAAATTGATTTCATTTTCATTTATTCCAATTCCTGCATCTTTAACAAAACAAATTATTTCCTGTCCTTTAATATAATAACCAAAATCCACTTTGCCTTTTTCAGTAAATTTCAAAGCATTATCCAACAAATTGGAATAAACTTGCCTTAGTCTTTTTAAGTCGGTTAAAATATATAATTCTTTATTGTCAATTTCCTTTTGTAATGTAATATCGATTTTATCAAGGTTCATGTTATTTTTATACTCAAGAAAATCGATTAATAACTCGTCGAGCAACATGTTTAAATTGCTGTTGGATTTACTTACAGTAAGAGTTGATGACTCGACCTTGGAAATGTCAATTATATTATCGATAATTTCCAGCAATAATTTACCGCTATTTGCTAAAATTCTTAAATACTCTTTCTGGTCTTCTTTAGATACTTCTTTTGTATTTAATAGTGTTGAAAAACCCATAATAGCATTTAACGGAGTTCTGATTTCGTGTGATAGATTAGTTAAGAATGAAGATTTTAATCTATCCGATTCTTCAGCTTTGGTTTTAGAGTCGTATAATTGCTGCTCGAACTCTTTTTGTTCTGAAATATTCCTGTAAATTACATAATACCCTA
>JAUVLS010000288.1 GCA_030600625.1 Bacteroidales bacterium | reverse complement strand
CACATTTTAGCTGCCATTTCGGATGAAAATATACCTATTCAGCCTGATGGAAATTCACAACAAATACAAGATTTTGATAAGGTTTTTATCCAACTATATAATAAAAGAACAAAATTAATTGCCGGAGATTTTGAAATCTATAAACCCAAGGGATATTTTATGAACATTGATAAAAAAGCCCAGGGAGGATTATTAAACACCAGGTTTAAAAGTAAAAAAAACGAATCAAATAGTTTTGAAACTACAATAAGCGGAGCCGTTACAAAGGGCAAATATTGTCGAAAGACATTTCAAGGACAGGAAGGAAATCAAGGACCTTACAAATTAACCGGATGCGAAAACGAACAATATATTATTGTTTTAGCAGGAACAGAAAAAGTATATATTGATGGGAAGATGCAAACCAGGGGTAAAGAATATGATTATGTAATTGACTACAACACCGGTGAAATTACTTTTACTGCCAACAAACCAATTACCAAAGATTCCAGAATTTCTGTTGAATTCGAATATTCAGAAAGGAGTTATGCCAGGTTTTTAATTTATAGTACCAATGAATTAAAAACACAAAATGGTAAATTTTGGTTAAATATCTATTCAGAACAGGACAGTAAAAATCAAGCTATAAACCAGAATCTGACTAATGAACAAAAGCAACTACTTTCAGAATCGGGCGATAACATTGAAAATGCTTTTGTGCCAAATGTTGATAGTGTCGATTTCAGAAATGATTATGTTTTATATGCCAGAAAAGATACAATTGTAAATAGCATCAATTACGAGATTTACGAATACTCAATAAATTCTTCCCTTGCAATTTACCAGGTTGGTTATAGCTTAATTGGCGAAAATAAAGGTAATTATATACAAATCCAGAATTCGGCTAACGGGAAAGTTTTTGAATGGATTGCCCCTGTTTTGGGAATCCCGCAAGGTAATTACGAACCTGTTCGTTTATTAATTGCTCCTAAAAAGCAACAAATGGTTAGTATTGGTGGAGAATTAAAACTAAACAACACTACCAATACAAATTTTGAATTTGCTTTAAGTAATTATGATTTGAATACTTTTTCGACTAAAGATGCTGCTGATAATACCGGATATGCGCTAAAACTAAATGTTTTGAAAAGTATTTTAAAATCAGATACAATTAAAAACTCATTAAAAACAACAATTTCGTATCAGCTTATAAATAAAGAGTTTACATTTATTGAAAGATTCCGAACAGTTGAATTCGAAAGAGATTGGAACTTACAAACTCCATTTGTTCAGGACGAACATTTTGCGGAAATTAATTTGTTGTATCGGCATAAAAATTCTTTTTATAGCAATTATGGATTTGGATTATTATCAAGTAATGTGGATTATAATGGCTACAAACAACAATTAAATACATCAATAAATAAATCTGGTTTTGCTTTCAATTTTAATTCCAGTTTATTAAATACAGATACTGAAATAAATAATACCCAATTCGTCAGATATTTAGCCGGCTTATCTAAATCTTTTAAAAATATTGAACTCGGATTTGAAAATGAACTTGAACAAAATCAATGGAAAAATAATCAAACAGATAGTTTATTAAATAATAGCTTTAGCTTTTCATCTTATCGTATTTATATTAAAAATCCTGATTCAACAATAAACAAATACTCATTAAGTTATAAATTAAGAAATGATTATCTGCCTACAGACAACAAGCTCATACAAAGTACAAAAGCAGAAGATTTCCAGGTTGGATTTAGTCTGTTAAAAAATCCATCAAGCATATTAAAAACAAATGTTACATATCGGAAATTAGAAATATCAGACACAACTATATTACAAGAAAAAGAAGAGAATACTATAACAGGCCGAATTGATTATAATCTGCGGATTTTTAAAGGAGCAATTTCATCCTTAACATTTTACGAAGCAGGTTCCGGTCTCGAACCAAAAAGAGAATACTCATATCTTAAAGTATCAACCGGACAAGGAATTTATAAATGGGAAGATTATAACAACAACGGAATTGCAGAATTAGACGAATTTGAAATTGCACAATTTCAAGACGAGGCAAACTATATTAGAATTTACTCGCCCGGTAATGAATATTTAAAAACATATAAGAATGAATTTAGCCAAGTGCTTAACATAAGACCAGAGGTGGTTTGGAAATCAAAAAAAGGATTTAAAAAAATATTATCAAAATTCTCCAACAGTTTTGCTTTTCAAACAAATCAAAAATCAACAAATGAAATGCTGGAGCACAGCTTAAATCCCTTTTATCTAAAATCAGACGACAGTACTGTTATCAGTTTAAATCAAAGTATTAGAAATATTTTTTCGTTTAATCGATCCGGTTCTAAATTTGGAGCAGATTATATCTATCAAGAAAATACAAACAAAATTTTATTATCCAACGGGTTTGATACACGTGAAAAATATTTGCATGGATTTAAACTAAGGTGGAAATTCATTCATGATTTCAATTTTCAATATTATTTTGAAATTGGGAATAAAAAATATGAATCGGAGTTTTTTAGTTTAAAAAATTATCAAATTGAAAATATGACAAACGAACTTAAGATTCAGTATCAACCAGGATTTCAAACTAAAATTGAGTTAAACTACAGCTATTCTGATAAAAACAATAAGTTATTAACTGAGAAAAGCGAAATTCATAAAATTGGAACCGAGATAAATTATTCTATTGCTAAAAAAGGGAATTTGCTTGTTAAAGGTAATTATCTGAATATTAACTATAATTCTGATCCGAATACATCAATAGCCTATGAAA
>JAUVLS010000197.1 GCA_030600625.1 Bacteroidales bacterium | reverse complement strand
TGTTACCAACCGTACGTTTTATAGAGTTAAATGATAGTCTTTTATCAACAACCCAGGCGATAAGTTCAATCTCTTTGTTAAGTTTCGTATCATTTCAATTGTCAGTTTTCTCCTTTTATTAAGAATTTCTGATACACGACTTTTTCCGCCAATCTCTTTAACTAAATCAACTTGTTTTAAATGCATCTCTTCCATTCTAATTTTTATAGCTTCAATCGGATCAGGAGCATCAATTGGATAATGTTTTTTTTCATATTCATCTATTAATAATCCTAAAATATCAGCTTCATCGCTTTCCGGAGTGCCGATTTTTGCATCAAAAATTCTTTCAAGTCTTTTTAATGCATTTTCATAATCAGTTTCTGATTTTATAAGTTTTATATCCATATCTCTAATTTTTAAACTGTTTCAATATTTATTTTGTCATACTCATTATGAGTTCCAATAAATCTTATGAAAATCCACTGTTTCTCAAAATTGAATTTTACTACTAATCTATAATCATTTCCTTTTATATTAAAAACCATTCTACTTTCCTTTAAAATACTTGCATTTGAATAAGTCTGTTTAACGTCATTAAGAGTTTTCCAATCTGAATTCATAGCTGTGTTATACCATGTTTTCAAATGTTGCTCTGAATTTGGATGTTTTTCCCAAAACTTTCTTAATGTACTCTTCGCAAATATTCTTTCCATAGTTTAATTCTTTTTACAAATATAGTAAAAAGTTCGCAATTCGGGAACTGATTTTGTGGATTTTTTTGTAGTATGGGGTTGGTAACATTTTGCAGGTAAACTTTGGCCGGGATTTTTGCTCTGTTTCATTACCTGCTTGCCTGCAGGCAGGTCCGCCGTTGGAAAAGTTGAAGATAGTAATAAGTCAGCAAACCACCAACTTAGCGAACTTAGTGAAACGATTTCACGAACGTAGTGAGTAACTAAGCGGTCTCACGAACGCAGTGAGTAAAACCCCGCTTAAATTTGAACCGCTGTTATAAATTGGGCATTTTATTATTTTCCTTTTTATTAACTTAATTTCTAAATAATCAATTGATTTTTATTAAATTTACCTAGTATAAAGTATTTAAAAGTGAAACGTTATTTATTAGTTACGGTTATATTATCGTTTGGTATTATTTCCAGTTTAATTAACATTAGTTGTCAAGAGGATAGTACTGATACTACACCACCCCCAGAACTATATGAGTTTGGTCATACTGTAGGTGGTGGTTGTGTTTATCTTACATGGAATTTCCCAGGACTTGAGAATCACAAATACGGAATTGAAGTTACCTATTATTTGAATGAAGTTCAAAAGGTTCAAAGTGTGTTTGGTGTTAATAGAATGACAATTTCTGGATTAACTAATAATGTAACCTATAAGTTTACATTAGTCACTATTGATGATTCAGGGAATAAGACAAAAGGATTTGATTTTACAGCTACTCCTAATACTCCATTTGTTTTTGTTTCACCTACAAGTAATGATGATTATATTGTCGAAAATGGAAAAATTAGAATTAATGTACGTTTTAATAGGCCAGCAGATACAACCATTAGGTGTGATTTATTTGGTTGTATGTATCTTTATATAGAGTCTTCTGAAGTTGAATACTCCACTACATGGCCGGAAAATGGAATGGTTTTATCTATTTTAACAAAGGAAACAATGGAAGAGTTGTGTCCCAACCTACCATGTAATATGTTTCTGAAGTTTCGATTTCCATGGGCAGGAGGAATGAGCTATGACGGTATTCGCGATACTAATGGGATGCTATTAGATGCCGATAAAGATGGAAAAGAAATGGGAGAAGCAGAGATAAAATTCATTATAGAATAAAATGCCTTATTTATAACTAATCAATAGGCGTAATAATTAATCTTCACCTTTTACAGATTTTACAAAACTTGATAATCCTTCAACAATAATTACTATTTCTCCTTTTAAAGTCGATTTTGAATAATAGTCGATCAATTCTTTAAGTGTTCCTCTAATATTTTCTTCATAAATTTTTGTTAGTTCTCTGGAAATACTGGCTTTTCTGTCTTCGCCAAAAACTTCGGCAAATTGAGTTAATGTTTTTAGTAAACGATATGGAGATTCATAAAAAACCATAGTTTTTTGCTCTTCGGCTAATTCGTTTAATCGTTTTAGTCTTCCTTTTTTTTGCGGTAAAAATCCTTCAAAAGAGAAACGATCATTAGGTAAACCAGAATTTACAAGAGCAGGAATAATAGCTGTTGCGCCCGGTAAACATTCTACATCGAGTCCTTCTTCGATACATGCACGGGCAATTAAAAATCCAGGATCTGAAATCCCGGGCGTTCCGGCATCAGATACAAGGGCTATAGTTTCTCCTGATTTTATTCGATCAACAATTACAGGAACAGTTTTATGCTCATTAAATTTATGATGAGCCATAACAGGTTTTCCAATACCATAATGTTTTAAAAGAATTCCGGTTTTTCTGGTATCTTCAGCTAATATAATATCAACCTCTTTTAAAATACGAATGGCTCGTAAAGTAATGTCTTCAAGATTTCCAATCGGAGTAGGAACTAAATATAATTTACTCATTTAAGAATACAGTTTCAAATTATTTGCTATAAAGGTATAAAATTTGAATTATGAACAAGGAATATCGATTTTAGAATTTAGAAGTATATAATAAGTAAAAATCATTAGTCTTTGTACTAGGTACTAAAATCTATGTACTAAGTATTTGAATATTTTCTACGAACCAGTTCTTTTAATCGCTCAAAATTTGGATCATCAGAGTTCCAATCAAAGTTTTCATTTAGAAAATTTACTGCATTTTCGTATATGTCGAAATTATTAAGAACCTGAATGGTTTCATGATAATATTCTTTGTCATTACCGAACAATTCCCGGATAAAAATAAATTTGTCGTTTAAACCAATGGCCGAATTAATATCATTAATTGGTTTTGTTTGCATTTTTGCAGAAACATCCTTCTTAACATTCTTCTTTGAAATATTATCGTGAATAAACTTTTTCGATTGAAATTTATCTGCTATAATTTCATGAGAATTACCATTTTGAGATGATTCAACAGTTTCCTCTTGTGGTTTTTCAACTATAATAGCTGCTTGGTCTGAAGGTTTTTCAATAATAAATTCAGGTTCAGGAACTGTTTCTTCAATTTCAGTTACTTCTGTTTTAGGTATATCAATTTTTTCTTTCTTGGTTTTTTTAATTTCCGGCTCAAGCTGTTCGGGTTTTGTTAATAACTCTTTTTCTTGATCCTGAGGAATATATACAGCACCTGAATTAATATTTAACAATAAATCATAAAGATTTCTTACTTTTGAAAGAGCAAGATCAATATCTATTTGGTGTATCTCTTTTGAGGTTTCAAATTTACCGGCAATAGAATTGATATCTTGAATATTTTTTAAAATGGTTTTAACCAATTCGTTTTTGTTCATAGCGTTAAGGTTATTACATTATGCAAAAATAACGATAATAGTTTAGAATTTAGTATAAGATGTTTAATGAAGGTACAAATAAAAAAAGCAAAAACAGGGGCTGGGTTGAAGTTATTTGCGGGTCGATGTTTTCCGGTAAAACAGAAGAATTAATCAGGAGATTAAGAAGAGCCGAATACGCGAAATTAAAAATAGAAATTTTCAAACCCCTGATTGATACCAGGTATTCCGAAGAAGAAGTTGTTTCTCATGATGAAAATACAATTCGTTCCACTTCGGTTGAATCCTCCGGGAATATATTATTGCTTACAAGTGATGTAGATGTTGTTGGAATTGATGAAGCACAATTTTTTGATAATAATTTGGTTGATGTATGTAACCAGTTGGCAAATAGTGGAATTCGTGTTATAGTTGCCGGTTTGGATATGGACTATTTAGGTAAACCTTTTGGGCCGATTCCTGCCTTAATGGCCGAAGCCGAATATGTAACTAAAGTGAATGC